>NZ_DAMBSA010000129.1:6107-10840 GCF_032054795.1 Pantoea sp. CTOTU49201 | reverse complement strand
TGCGGGAAAATGGTGCCTTTATTCATAATCCCATTCGGATCAAACGCGGTCTTCAGCGCCTGCAAAATCGGCCAGGCGCTGCCGTGCTCCTGTTTCGCCCACTGCACGCGATGCTTGCCAATGCCGTGGTGATGCACCATCGAACCGCCTAGCTTTAGCGTCTCTTCCACAATCATGCCATTAAGCGGTACATGGTATTTCACCATCTCCTCTTCCGGGCGGCAATCCACCACGTTGTAGTCATAGACGAAATACATATTGGTGCCGTTGATGTAACTGTGCGACGAGTGCCCGCCTAGCATAGTAATGTCCTGCGCATGCGGGAATTCGTTGCGAATGCGCTTCAGCACGTTTTCGTAGATGGCATTAATGGTTGACCAGTCGCCCGACACTTCGGTGGTGAAGCCCATGTTGCCGGTGCGCATAATAAAGTCGCGCTCGGCCTGCACTTTCTCCGGTCCCCAATTAAGGTTTTCGAACCAGTTTTGGATCAGCTTGCTGTCAACCGGCTGACACTCGCGGTGCTGCGCCACAATCGCCTCAATGCCTTTCCCAGTGGCTTCGCTGATCCCGCGCGTCCCTTCCGCCATGAAAATCAGTACGCATTTATCTTTCGAAAAGTGACTGAAGTGTTGATTAGCATCCTCAGGATCGTAGAGACGCGCAATCGACGGACGATAACCATCAACCATCACTTCACGCAGAATGGCGAAGCCGGTTTTCATCGAATCAAGCAAATAGCCATAAAAACGGTTATTTTCTGGCTGATATTTAAACATTTTCACCGTGACTTCGGTGATGTAACAGAGCGCACCTTCGTTACCGATAATCACATGGCGAATATCCGGACCGGCCGCACGACGCGGAACGTTTTTGATGCGGGTGATGTCACCGTTCGGGAACACCGCTTCCAGTCCCACCACCATATCTTCGATGGCGCCATACAGCGTGGAGAACTGGCCGATACTGCGCGTGGCGACCAAACCGCCCATCTGCGCCAACGGCTTCGACTGCGGTGAATGGCCAGTGGTGTAACCCTGCGCGCGCAGCTGATTTTCCAGCACTTCCAGCGTTACGCCACACTGTGCGGTGACCTGCATATTTTCGATATCGATCTTAATGACCTTATTCATGCCGGAACCATCCAGCACCACAGAATTTGGCGCTGCGGTTTCCAGCCCGCCTTCGGTGGCAGATGCACCGGTACGCGGCACGCCGTTAATCTGGTGGCGATTCATAAAGGCCAGCACTTCAGAAACCTGCTGGGTGTTTTGTAACTTCACCACCGCTGCCGGAAACGGCATGGTATAGACGCCGTGAATATCGGCATATTTACGGAATCGATCGTGGCTGCTGCGCTTTAATTCTGCTTCATCGGTAATCACCTGCTGCGGACCGGCGATCTCTTTTAATTGTTCAACAATAGCTTGGCGTGAAAGCGTCATAATTCATTCCTCAATTTTTAGCGAACGCGGTAGCCGCCATCGACGACTAACAAATGACCGTTAACATAATCTGATGCGCGGCTGGCTAAATAGACCATCGCGCCCATTAAATCCTGCGTATTTCCCCAGCGATTAGCGGGAATATGATCCAGCACGCGTTGATTGGTTTCAGGATTACTGCGGGTATTTAACGTAATCGGCGTCGCGTAATAACCCGGCGCAATGCCGTTGACCTGGATATTGTGTTGACCTAGCTCGTCACAATAGGCTTTGGTTAAACCGGCAATCGCATGTTTGGTGGCGGCATAGGCGGGCGATCCTTGTCCTCCTAGCCAGGAGAAGAGCGAGCAAATATTAATTATCTTGCCCGACTTTTGCGGCACCATTATTTTTGCCGCCTGATGACTCATTTCAAATGCTGCGGTGAGATTCACCTGAATCATCGGATCCCAATCCTGACGATCAAATTCCAGCACCGAATTTAACTTACAGATCCCGGCGTTATTCACCAGAATATCCAGCCGACCAAAGCGTTCCAGACATTCGGCAATAATGCGTGCCGGTTCGCCCGCCTGCGTGATATCGGCTTGCATGAACTCCGCCCGAACGCCACAGCTTTCAATCAGTTGGCGCGTTTCCGCATTGGCAGGTGCCAGATCCGGAATAAACACATTGGCACCCGCTTTGGCTAACGCCACGGCAAAGGCCTGGCCGAGACCGCTGTTGCCGCCGGTGACAATGGCGCTTTTGCCATGCAACCCAAAGAAGTCGAGAGAAAAACTCTCCAGCGCTTCCGTCGTCATGATTTCACCTCCTGGCTAAATAACGGGCAATAAAAAAGGAGAAAAGCAAGCTCCTTCGCGGTGAAGCGAAGAAGTTACTTTTCTCCTAATCTCGAGTAACTGCCAATTACGCTAGCATGGTGAATTAAAAATAAAAAGCGATCGTAATCACAAAAGTTATTGCAACAAAAGTATGCGCTAATCACGCCATATAATTTACTGCGCACAAATTAAATAGGATAAAACCGAGAGCGCAATGAAACTGGCTTTTGTGATTTTCTTCACAACGCAAACTCCTGGCTGCGTGTTAAAAATGGCGTCTGTTACTGTCTGAGACGAAGAGAAAAGTAACTTTCCGCAATTGCGGAGAGGACGCTTTTCTCTTTTTTTTGTTTCTAATTTTGGGGATTTGAGATGCACGCTAAAAATACCACGCGCTGGCTAACCCTGGCGGTAATAAGCATCAGCGGGGGCATTAGTTTCGATCTCGCCTATTTACGCTATATCTATCAAATTCCCATGGCGAAATTTATGGGCTTTTCTAATACCGAGATTGGCGTCATTATGAGCACCTTCGGTATTACAGCGATTCTGCTTTACGCGCCGGGCGGCATCATTTCCGACAAATTCTCGCACCGCAAAGTGATGTCCGGCGCGATGATCGCCACCGGTTTATTAGGCATGATTATGGCGACTTATCCGCCGCTGTGGGCGATGTTGCTGATTCAGGTTGCCTTCGCCATCACCACCATTTTGCTGCTGTGGGCCGTATCGATCAAAGCCGCATCGCTGCTCGGCACACGTGAGGAGCAAGGCAAAATCATGGGCTGGATGGAAGGCCTGCGCGGTGTCGGCGTGATGGGCCTGGCGCTGTTTACCGTGTGGGTGTTTTCACGCTTTCATCCGGACGATCCCAACAGTCTTAAAGCAGTAATCCTGATTTACAGCGGCACCTATATTGCGCTGGGGATCGCCTGCTGGTTTCTGGTCAGCGATGGCTTTGCCCAGAGCGCCGACGAGGCACAATCTGCCTTTAGCCTGCAGCATGCGCTGCGCGTGCTGAAAATGCCCACCACCTGGTATTGCAGCATGATCATCTTCGGCGTCTATACGCTTTACGCCATTCTCAGCTACTCCACCAACTATCTCTCCGAGATTTACGGCATGTCGCTGGTCGCCGCCAGCTATATGGGCATCATCATCAACAAAGTGTTTCGCGCCATTTGTGGGCCAATGGGCGGTATGCTCACCAGTTACAGCCGCTGGCGCTCGCCAACGCGCGTGATTCAGGTATTTGCATTGGTGAGTTTCACCACGCTGATTCTGCTGTGGCTGGTCACACGGCAGCCGGTGAGTTTAGTGCTGGCGATTGGCCTGATTCTGTTGATGGCCTTTACCTGCTACGCCTCGCGCGGGCTCTACTTTGCCTGCATCGGCGAAGTGAATACGCCAAAACAAATTCTGGGCACCACCATCGGCATCTGTTCGGTGATTGGTTTTCTGCCGGATGTCTTCGTCTACCCGATCATTGGCCACTGGCAGGATACGCTGCCGCCCGCCCTCGCCTATCGCAATATGTGGATGATGGGCGCCACTGCCAGCGTTTTGGTGCTGGTGTTTACCGCGTTATTAATGGGACAAATCAAGCGTGTCGCGGCTGCGACAGCGCTGGCAAAAGGAGTCTGATATGTCTGGCTATTTGATGGGCATCGATGTGGGCACGCAAAGTGCCAAAGTGGTGATCTTCCAAACGGATGGCAAGGTGCTGTGCAGTGCCCAGCAACCGCTGCGCGCGCTGGCTATTCCGCAGCCAAACCGTGCTGAACATCCTGACGACGATCTCTGGACATCGGTGCAACAAGCCTGCCGCGCGGCAATGCTGCGTTTTCACCAGTTGGGCGGGCAACCGCATCAGCTGCTGGCCGCCGGATTGTGCGTGATCCGCTGCTGCCGTGTGCTGATGCGCGCTGACGGTGAACTGGCCTGGCCGGTGATCAACTGGATGGATGTGCGTCTTAATCAGCCTTATCAGCACGAAACGGCTTATGGTGACGTGCGCTGGATCACCACTACATCCGGCTATATCACCCATCGTCTTACCAGCGAAACGCGTGATACCAGCGCCAACTATATTGGCTGCTGGCCGATGGATGATGTGCATCAGGATTGGGATAACGCGCAGATGGCAGCCTGTAATCTGCGCCGCGAACAGCTGTTTGATGTGGTGCGGCCGGGCGAAGTGCTCGGTGAGGTAACATCTGCCGCTGCCAAAGCCAGCGGCCTGCCGCAAGGCTTGCCGATTGTGGCTACCGCGCACGATAAAGCGGTGGAAGCTTTGGGCGCGGGTGCGTTAGCCGATGATGAAGCGCTGATCTCACTCGGCACGTATATCGGTGCGATGGTGCACGGTGATGAAACCCCACGCAGTAGCGATCACTTCTGGCCGTTTCAGGCCGCGCTGCCGCAGCGTTTTCTCTACGAATGCATGGGCGTGCGGCGCGGCATG
>NZ_DAMBSA010000129.1:3775-6097 GCF_032054795.1 Pantoea sp. CTOTU49201 | reverse complement strand
TGGACCATCAGCTGGTTCCGCGATCAGTTTGGCGCAGCCGCTGTCCAGGATGCGCAGGATCGCGGCATCGACATTGAGAGTTTGCTGAGTGCCGAAGCCAGCCACGTGCCAGCGGGCAGCGACGGGTTGATCACCCTACACGATTGGGCGGCACCGGCGCACGCACCGTGGCGCAAAGGCGCAATCATCGGATTCGATGGCCGCCATACGCGCGCGCATCTGTTCCGCTCGCTGCTGGAGGGCATCGTGTTCACGATGAAGAATCATCTGGATCCGATGATGCAGGCGCTGGAACGCCCGCTGGCGCAGCTGGTGATTTCGGGTGGCGGTGCCAATAGCGATCTGTTTATGCAACTGTTTGCCGACATATTTGGCGTGCCAGCACGCCGTAATGCCATGCGCAGTTCAGCGGCGATCGGCTGTGCCATCAGCGCGGGTATGGCGGTTGGCGTGTGGCAACAGTACGCCGATGCGGTGGCGGCGCTGGTGCAGCCAGGCGAGACCTTCATGCCCAACGCCGCACATCACGCGCACTATCAACAGCTCAATCAGCAGGTTTATCAGCAGTTGCATGCTGCGCTGGATCCGCTGCTACAACGATTGAGTCCGCTGGCCTGATATCCAGGTGCGCATGAATGCGCACCCTACGGAATATTGGCAGCCAATGGCCACACGCCCGCATTGGTCGTGGACACCGCCAGCGCGCCGGCTGCCAGCGCCAGACGCGCATCCTCTTTATCGCACACCAGCCCGCCAGCAATGATCGGCTGGCTGATGCGTTCGGTGATCCAGCCCAGCACTTTCGGCATACAGCCAGGCAGGATTTCAACAATATCCGGCGCTGACTGCGCCACTTGCTTCTCAATGTTGTTGAAGGAGATGGAGTCGAGCACGAAGAGCCGGTGAATCGCCCAGAAACCGTGCTGGCGCGCGGCTTTCAGCATCGCCGGTTTGGTGCTGATGATGCCATCCGCCTGGGTGACGATTTTCAGAAACTGAATCACCACTTCCTGACGCGAGCTGCCTTCCAGCAGATCGACATGGACGAAGGCCATTTTCCCGGCCTGTTTGATCTGCCCAACGATACGCCCGATGTTGCAAATGTTGCCGTAAAGCACCGACACCACCTGACAAGGTGAATCCAGCGCCTGTTGCAGACTTTGCGCATCTTTCACCGCCGCTACCACCGGCGCGTTCTTTAACAACTCAACTAAATCCACTGCACACCACCTTTTCCATTAAAGCGTCATCGTGGCAATCGGCGCGGCAGCGTTAAAACGCTGCATCTCCGTCAACAGCCAATCGCGAAATACGGTAACACGCGGCAGCGTCTGTTTGCCGCCCGGCACTTCCAGCCAATAACCGTTTGCGCTGGCGAGCATCTGTGATGACACCTGCACCAGCACGCCATTGTTCAGTTCATTACGTACCATCGCACGATCCAGCACCGCATAACCCGCGCCCGTCACGCAGGCGTTGATCACCTGATCCTGAGTACTGAAGGCCAGCCCGTTATCTTCCAGTGCCGGGGCTTCACCGCAAGCCTGACACCAGCGCGCCCAGTTATCCAGCCGACTGTCGCCATTGAGAATGTGCAACTGCGGCATCAAATTGATATCCGGCCAGGCGCCATCCAGCATCAGCAGCGGACTGGCCACCAGCACCAGGGTTTCATGGCACAGCCATTCCCCTTCGCCGCCCGCCGCCTGCGCCTCTTCCTGCGATCCAAAGCGGATAGCGCAGTCAAAGTCGCTGTATTTCTGGCGCGCTTCACTGATCAGCATGATTTGCAGATGGCGATGCTGCTGACGCAGCGTGACCAGCCGTGGCGCTAACCAGCGCGTGGCAAAAGTGGGCGCAACCTGCAAACGCAGGTGCTGGCGCGGATTGTGTTGTTGCACGCCGCGCACGCCCTCTTCCAGCAAATCCAGCGACTGCCGCACCACCGGCAGCAGTTGGATCGCTTCCGGTGTAAGCAGTAAGCCGCTATGGCTACGCACGAACAGATCTTTGCCGAGGAAGGTTTCCAGCTGACGCATCTGACGACTGGCGGCGCTCTGCGTCATGAATAATGCATCGGCGGCTTTGCTAAAGCTCAGGGTGCGACAGGTCTCTTCGAACAGCCGCAACATATTGAGAGAAGGTAACTTTCTCATCTCTGCCTCCGGCAGACATGGGTGAAATGTTGCGCCAATGTAACCACAGCCCTTTCAGCCAGGGAGAATCAAACGCCAAATTTATGAGAGCAATCACAGGAAATTGCGGAATAGGGGTATGCGTTTTTCGCACTCGCCTGCGCCCGGTTCAAATGTCACAGTAATT
>NZ_DAMBSA010000129.1:0-3765 GCF_032054795.1 Pantoea sp. CTOTU49201 | reverse complement strand
ATCTCTCCAACCAGAAGGAAGGAATATGAAGCAAACCACTCTGATGGATGACGTACCCTTAAATCGCTTTCACCTCAAAATCACCGGTTTGACCTTCGGCGCGCACCTTACGGATGGCTACATTCTCGGCTCCGTTGGTTTTGCGCTGACGCAAATGACGCCGCAGATGAACCTGTCGCCGTTCTGGCAGGGCATGATCGGCAGCTCCGCCTTAATCGGCCTGTTTCTTGGCAGCTTGATTCTTGGCTGGATCGCCGATTCCGTTGGCCGCCAGAAGATCTTCTGCTTCAGCTTTATTCTCATCACCCTCGCCTCCGGCATGCAGTTCTTTGCGCAGTCGGCTGAGCAGCTGTTCCTGCTACGCGTGCTGATTGGCTTCGGCCTCGGCGGTGACTTCGCGGTCGGTCACACCATTCTGGCGGAGTTTGCGCCGCGTAAGCATCGCGGCGTGCTACTTGGCGCCTTTAGCGTGTTGTGGACGGTTGGCTATGTGGCGGCGAGTTTTGCCGGACATCTGGCGCTCAACGCGCATGCCGACGGCTGGCGCTGGCTGCTCGCCTCTTCGGCGTTACCGGCGCTGGCGATTCTGCTGTTGCGCATTGGCACGCCGGAATCCCCGCGCTGGCTGCTGCGACGTGGGCGAAGGGAAGAAGCGCTGGCGATTGTCGCGCGTCTGTTTGGCCCGAATGTGACCTTACCGGAAGAGCGCCAGCAAGCGCCCGATGGCGGCCTGAGCGCGCTGTTCAGCCCACGCTATCGTCGTCGCACCGCCTTTAACTGCTTGTTCTTTGTCTGTCTGGTGATCCCCTACTTCGCCATCTACACCTTCCTGCCGGCGATTCTGCGTCAGATGGGTTTGGATCAGGGCTTCGCCACCGATTTGCTGTTGAGCGGCCTGTTATTGGTTGGCGCGGTGTTGGGCATTGTGCTTACCGCCATGTGTTCACGCCGCGGCTTTCTGATTGGCTCGTTCATCTTCCTCGCCGCCTGCTTATTACTGCTGAGTCTGCTGCACAACAGCACGGGCGTCTGGCTGATTGTGCTTTTCGCGGCTTTCACCTTAGTGATGTCGGCAGTGAGCAACCTGGTGGGCGTGTTCCCCGCCGAAAGTTTCCCAACGGATGTGCGCTCACGCGGCGTGGGTTTCGCCACCTCAATGAGCCGCCTTGGATCGGCGGTCGGCACGCTGTTGCTGCCGCTGGCGATCGTGAATTACGGCATCGGCGGCACCATGGCGTTACTGGCCGCGATTCTGGTGCTCGGCGCATTGGTTTCCATCGCCTGGGCACCAGAAACCAAAGGATTGACGCTAACCGACGCGTCACAAGACACACCGCCGGCTGACAAGTCGCTCAGCCCGCACGCTTCAACTTCAACGCAACAGCTGTAACGGGAGGCAATAATGGAAATGTATATCGGTGAAGGTTTTGCAGGCGACGGCGTGAATGCCTCGCACATCAATATCATGATTGGACCGCGTGACGGCGTGGTGGGACAGGCGTTCTCCACCAGCTTGGCCACACCGTCACAAGGGCACTGTCCATTTATGGTGGTGATTAAACCCAACGTGCCGGCCAAGCCCATGACCTTGTACGTGAATAAAGCGGCGATTGATGGCGAATTGCACGGCAACGCCACATGGGGCGCTTCGCAGGCGGCGATTGCCAAAGCGGTCACCGAGGCGCTGCTGAAAGGTACGCTGCCCGCCGAAGCCGAAGATGAGTGGTGCATCGTCACGGCCAACTGGGTGAATCCGGGCTGTACCGATGTGGATGAGGTGTTCGCCAATAACTATCGCGCCTGCACGGTGGCCATTGAAGCGGCAATGGAAAAATTACCGGGCCGTCAGCAGTTGCAGCAGGCGCTGCCGCAGTTGGGCAATCCGTTCTATACCCCGAAGTAACAGGAGTTGCAGCATGGAATACATCAATCTCGGCCACAGCGGTTTACGCGTATCCCGTCTTTGTCTCGGCACCATGAACATGGGCAGCAAAAGCTGGAAACCGTGGATTTTTGATGAAGCGCAGAGCGAGCCGATCATTCGTCACGCGCTGGAAAACGGCATTAACTTTATCGATCTGGCTGATTTCTACTCCAGCGGAGCCGGTGAAGAGGTGGTAGGCCGCGTGCTGAAGCGCGTGGCACAGCGTGACGAACTGGTGCTGACCACCAAAGTCGGTTATCCGCTTGGCGGCGGACACAACAATCAGGGCCATTCGCGTAAGCACATCCTCGACAGCATCGACGGCAGCTTGCGTCGCCTCGGCACCGATTATGTCGATATGTATATGCTGCACTATTTCGATGTGAATACGCCGATCGAAGAGACGTGGGAAACGATGAACAGCATCGTGCGCAGCGGCAAGGCGCGCTATGTCGGCGTTTCCACTATGTATTGCTGGCAGCTGGCGAAAATTTTGTGGTGCTGCGAACGCAACGGCTTCGTTAAGCCCATCAACATGCAGTTGCAGCTTAACTGCGCCTATCGCGAAGAGGAGCGTGAAATGCTGCCGTTCTGCCGCGATCAGGGTTTGGGCGTCTCGGTGTTTAGTCCGTTAGCGCGCGGTTTGCTGAGCGGCGATGTGCAGTCGGTGCGCAATCAAACTGACTTCTTTACCCGCGAGATGTATGGCGATGAAGCCTCATTACAGATCGCCGAATCTGTGGGTCGCGTGGCGGCGGCACGTGGACTTTCAAGCGCGCAAATCGCACAAGCCTGGGTGCTGTCCCATCCAGGCGTGGATGCGATGCTGGTCGGGGCCGACAGCGTTGCGCAGCTGGATAGCGCGATCGCCGCATTGGATACGCCGCTGGATAGCGAAGAGCGTTTCGAGCTGGAACGCAATTACACACCATGCGATGTGATTAACGATTACACCGCCGGCAAACGCATTACCCGCCATAGCCGCGCGGCACGCACGGTGTTTGCCGATCAGATTCAACCTGCGAGGAATATTGCATGACAACTTCATTGCTACGCACCGGATGGTACTGTGATGGGCAATGGCTGGAGAGCGAACACACCTATGAGGTGAATAATCCAGCCGATGATAGCGTGGTGGCGCACGTTGCTCACGTGGGTGAAGCCGAAACCACGCGGGCGATTGCGGCGGCTACTGCTGCCCTGCCCGCCTGGCGCGCCCTGACCGCCAAAGCGCGCGCGGTGATTTTGCAGCGCTGGTATCAATTGATCTTAGAAAACCAGGAAGCGCTGGCGCAACTGGTGGTGCAGGAACAGGGCAAAGTGCTGGCCGAAGCGCGTGGCGAAGTACTCTACGCCGCCAGCTTTATTGAATGGTTCGCGGAAGAAGGCAAGCGCGCTAACGGCAAAACCATTCCTTCCACCAAAACGGGCAATCTGATCCTGACGCTGAAACAACCGGTTGGTGTGGTCGCCGCCATCACGCCGTGGAATTTTCCACTGGCAATGTTGACGCGCAAACTGGGCCCAGCGCTGGCGGCAGGTTGTACCGCTATCGTCAAACCCGCCAATGAGACGCCGCTGTCGGCTTTTGCCTTGCTGGTGCTGGCGGAGCAAGCGGGCGTGCCGCCGGGCGTGTTGAATGCCGTGAGCGGTGCCACCGTGGAGATTGGTCATACGCTGACGCACGACGATCGCGTGCGCAAAATCTCCTTCACCGGCTCAACGGCGGTGGGAAAATTGTTGATGCGCGATGCCGCCAGCTCGGTGAAAAAGTTATCGCTGGAACTAGGCGGCAACGCGCCCTTTATCGTGTTCGACGATGCGGATATTGATGCAGCGGT
>NZ_DAMBSA010000128.1:0-10855 GCF_032054795.1 Pantoea sp. CTOTU49201 | reverse complement strand
TGCAACACTCGCGTGATGCCGTGGCAACAGCCAAAGCACAGCTGGATGTGGCAGTGCAGCAATACAACGCTAACCAGGCGATGATTCTGAATACCGCGCTGGAAAACCAGCCGGCGGTGCAGCAGAGTGCGGCTGAATTGCGCGATGCCTGGCTGGCGCTGCAGCGTACTGAAATCCGTAGCCCGATTGATGGCTTCATTTCACGTCGTAGCGTGCAGGTGGGCTCACAAATCTCTACCACCACGCCGCTGCTGGCGGTGGTGCCGTCCACCAACCTGTGGATCGACGCGAACTTCAAAGAGACGCAGCTTGCGGGTGTGCGTATCGGCCAATCGGCCACGGTGATCAGCGATATCTACGGCGATGACGTGGAGTATCACGGCAAAGTGGTGGGCCTGGACATGGGTACCGGCAGCGCCTTCTCGCTGCTGCCTGCGCAGAACGCCACCGGTAACTGGATCAAAGTGGTTCAGCGTCTGCCGGTGCGTATTGAGCTGGATCCGAAACAAGTGGCGGAACATCCGCTGCGTATCGGCCTCTCCACGCTGGTGAAAGTGGACACGCAGAACAAAGATGGCGCCACGCTGGCCAGTGCCGCGCGTTCGCAAGCCGCGTATGAAAGTAATGCGTTGGCAATCGACCTCGCGCCGGTTAACCAGCTGATTACTGACATCGTTCGTGCCAACGCTGACTAACGCCGCGGGAGGCTGTTATGGCACAAAAACCGCTTGAAGGTGCGCCGTTAGTCCTGATGACTATCGCCCTGTCGCTGGCGACGTTTATGCAGGTACTCGACTCCACCATCGCTAACGTGGCGATTCCGACCATCGCCGGTAACCTCGGTGCCTCGAACTCGCAAGGCACATGGGTAATTACCTCTTTCGGGGTGGCAAACGCCATCTCGATTCCGATTACCGGTTGGCTGGCGAAGCGCATCGGTGAAGTGAAGCTGTTTACCTGGGCGACCATCCTGTTTGTGCTGGCGTCCTGGGCGTGCGGCATGTCCGAAAGCCTCGAGATGCTGATCTTCTTCCGCGTCATTCAGGGTGTGGTTGCCGGTCCGCTGATTCCGCTGTCGCAGAGCTTGCTGCTAAACAACTATCCGCCAGCGAAACGCAGCGTGGCGCTCTCGCTGTGGGCGATGACGGTGATTGTCGCGCCGATCTGCGGCCCGATTTTGGGCGGCTGGATCAGCGACAACTATCACTGGGGCTGGATCTTCTTCATCAACGTACCGATTGGTTTGGTGGTGGTGTTGCTGACGCTGCAAACGCTGCGCGGACGTGAAACCAAAACCGAAATCCGCCCGATCGATATGGTGGGTTTGGTGCTGTTGGTGGTGGGCATTGGCTCGCTGCAGGTGATGCTGGATCGCGGTAAAGAGCTCGACTGGTTTAGCTCCACCGAGATCATTGTGCTGATGGTGGTCGCCGTGGTGGCGCTATTAGTATTGCTGGTGTGGGAGCTCACCGACGACCATCCGATAGTCGATTTGTCGTTGTTCAAGATGCGCAACTTCACCATCGGCTGTTTGTCGATAAGCCTGGCCTATATGCTCTACTTCGGCTCGATAGTGTTACTGCCGCAGCTGCTACAGGAGGTATATGGCTACACCGCCACCTGGGCCGGATTGGCGTCGGCGCCGGTGGGGATTCTGCCGGTGATCCTGTCGCCGATCATTGGGCGCTTCGCGCACAAGCTGGATATGCGTAAGCTGGTGACCTTCAGCTTCATCATGTATGCCGTCTGTTTCTACTGGCGCGCCTACACCTTTGAGCCGGGGATGGATTTTGGTGCATCGGCGTGGCCGCAGTTTATTCAGGGCTTTGCGGTGGCGTGCTTCTTTATGCCACTGACCACCATTACGCTTTCAGGCTTACCGCCAGAACGTATGGCGGCGGCATCGAGCCTGTCGAACTTCGTGCGTACGCTGGCGGGTTCCATCGGTACTTCGATCACTACCACTATGTGGAGTAACCGTGAATCGATGCATCACAGCTATCTGTCGGAGTCGGTGAATCCATACAACGTCAATTCACAGCAGATGTATGACCAGCTGGAAAGTCTGGGCATGACCCAGCAGCAGGCCTCGGCGTATATCGCGCAGCAAATTACCAATCAGGGACTGATTATCTCGGCGAATGAGATCTTCTGGGCATCGGCGGGTGTGTTCTTGATCTTGCTGGTGCTGGTGTGGTTTGCGCGTCCACCATTCGGTGCGGGCAGTGGCGGCGGCGGCGCTCACTAAGCGATACAAATAAAAACGGGCCTTGCGGCCCGTTTTTTTATGCGTTCTGACGCCACCATTCGGCAAGCAGAATACCGGTCGCCACGGACACGTTGAGGCTTTCAACGTTGCCGGTGCCACCAATCGACAGGCTGAGATCGCCCTGCTGGAAAGCGCTGTCTGACAGACCTTCGCTCTCCTGACCTAACACCAGCACCATTTTGGCAGGCAGCTCGGCTTTCGCCAGCGGTGTGCCTTCGTGGCTTGAGGTGGTAACGATGGTGTAACCCGCTTTACGGAACGCTTCCAGACCATCGGCAAAGCTTTCACCGCTGATTGCTTGTACGTGCTCAGCGCCACCTTCGGCGGTACGGACTGCCGCACCCGATTCCAGCAGCGAAGCATCATTCACCAGTAAACCTTTCACACCGAAGTGCGCGCAGCTACGCATAATGCCGCCAAGATTGTGCGGGTTGCTGACATCTTCCAGCGCCAGCACGCAATCTTTGGTCGGTGCCTTTGTCAGCCACTCGGTAACCGGCATGCCCATGCGTTTTTTGATGATGAAGCACACGCCGCCGTGGTGTTCAGTACCTGAGGCTTTGGTCAGCTCTGCATCTTCAACCACGTGATAGGCTTTGCGGTTGGCCGCCAGCCAGCGCAGGGTTTCACGGAAACGTGGCGTTACGCTCTGAATAAACCAGGCACGCACGATGCTTTCCGGACGGCTCAGGAACAGCGCCTGACAGGCATTTTCACCGTAGACGCGCGTCTCTTCCTGACGCTGACGGCGAATCTGCTCTGGATCGATCACCGGCTTGTTCGCGGCCTCATCCAGTTGGTTGTCATCGGCAACCGGTGGACGAGAAACGGTGCGCCACGGCGAATCACCGAAGCTGCGGTTGTCGTCACCACGATCGTCACGACGACCAAAGCTGCGCCCGCGCTCGGTATTGCTCGCACCGCGCGGTGCCGAGCTGCGTGCGCCGCTACGGCCACCTTCTTCATTATTACGTGCACTGCTGCGAGGACCAGAACGACGATTATCTTCCTGGCGCGCAGCAGGACGGCCGCCTTTGCCGGTACGGGGATTCGGCTTTTGACCACCCTCCTCATCACGTACGTACATCACTTTTACCTTGCCGCTTTTGCCTTTAAATTCGTCGTTCATCTGTTCCTCCAGCATTGAGAGCGCGAAGATTACCTGATGTGTCGGTGCTTAGCTATCAACTATTGAACCTATTGGGCAATCCAGATTGAGCATAGCACTCAACCTTTTCATAATGTCCGGCAATCATCAGATTTACAGGTCCGGGTTGAGGTAAATATGAATACAGTTTGTGCCTCCTGTCAGGCAACCAACCGCGTGCCCGAGTCGCGCATTGCCGATGGAGCAAAATGCGGTCGTTGCGGCGGCGAGCTTTTCAACGGTGAAATCGCCAACGCGACAGCCGCCACGCTGGATAAGTATCTGCAAGACGATCTGCCGGTGGTGATCGACTTCTGGGCGCCGTGGTGCGGCCCGTGCGTTAACTTCGCACCGGTGTTTAAAGATGTCGCCGACGAGCGTCGCGGCAAGGTACGCTTCGTGAAAGTGAATACCGAAGCCGAACCTGCGCTCAGCTCGCGTTTCCGCATTCGTAGCATTCCTACGATTATGTTGTTCAAGAACGGCGAGATGGTCGACATGCTGAATGGCGCAATGCCGAAAGCGCCCTTCAACGAGTGGCTCGACGAATCGTTGTAAATCGCTGATGGCCAGCCGCGTGCTGGCCTTCCTTATTACCTTTCCCGGCTAATTCCATTACACTGGCGTTTTTTATCCTGCCTGCGAACCTATGTTTGAAAATGCCGTTCTGCGCTTACGTGCGCAACGTTTAGCGCGCGCCACGCGCCCGTTTCTTGCGCGCGGTAATCGTGTCATCCGTTGCCAGCGCTGCCTGCTGCCGCAGAAAAACTGTCTGTGCGCCACCATCCAGCCACAGCAAGCGCGCAGTCGCTTTTGCCTGGTGATGTTCGATACCGAGCCGATGAAGCCGAGCAATACCGGAAGATTAATCGCTGATGTTCTGCCGGACACCGAGGCGTTTGGCTGGTCACGCACCGAGCCGGATGCCGCGCTGCTGGCAGCGGTGAAGAATGAGCTTTATCAGCCGCTGGTGGTTTTCCCAGCGTCTTACGCCGATGCCGATCGTGAAGTGCTCACCAGCCCGCCGCTCACCGGTAAGCCGCCGCTGTTTATAATGCTCGACGGCACCTGGACTGAAGCGCGCAAGATGTTCCGCAAAAGCCCGTGGCTGGATGCGTTGCCGGTGATGTCGCTGAACGTTTCTGCGCCTTCGCGCTACACGCTGCGCGAAGCCCACGGCGAAGGCCAGCACTGCACCGCCGAAGTGGCTGCCGCGCTGCTGGAACAGGCGGGCGATCTCGCCGCCGCCGCCGAGTTACAGCACTATTTCGCACGCTTCCGTCATGCTTATCTGGCGGGAAAACCACATCATCCGATTCATGCTCTGGAAGAAGCATTAAGTAGCGGAATCTGAAGCTGGCTCTCAGCCTGCGATCGGCGAATCGGCAAGTGCGGTAAAAAGCGTTTACAATCATGCCAATCTTGATGGCAGGAGCGGATGATGAGCCAACGCGGACTGGAAGCGCTGTTACGACCTAAATCAATCGCGGTAATCGGTGCATCAATCACACCGGGCCGCGCCGGCTACTTTATGATGCGTAATCTGCTGGCCGGTGGATTTAGTGGTCCGGTATTGCCGGTAACGCCGAAGTATAAGGCAGTGAGCGGCGTGCTGGCCTGGCCCGATATCGCCAGCCTGCCCTTCGCACCCGATCTCGCCATCATCTGTACCCACGCCAAACGTAATCTCGAGCTGCTGCAACAACTGGGTGAAAAAGGTTGTAAGGCCTGCATTATTCTCTCGGCGCCGTCCAGCCAGCTAGAAGAGCTGAAAGCCTGTGCGAGCCAATGGCAAATTCGCCTGCTCGGGCCCAACAGCTTAGGTTTGCTGGCGCCGTGGCAAGGGTTAAATGCCAGCTTCTCGCCGGTGCCAATTGCTAAAGGGCGCATTGCTTTTATTTCGCAATCCGCTGCGGTCTCTAACACCATTCTCGATTGGGCGCAGCAGCGTAACCTCGGTTTCTCCTGGTTTATCGCGTTGGGTGATAGCCTGGATATCGACGTTGATGATCTACTGGATTTCCTCGCGCGCGACGGTAAAACCAGCGCCATTCTGCTCTACCTCGAACATCTCAGCGATGCGCGTCGCTTTGTTTCCGCTTCACGTAGCGCCTCACGTAATAAACCGATTCTGGTGATAAAAAGTGGCCGCAGCCATCAGGCGCAAGCGATGATCGGTACCCATAGCGGACTGGATGCAGCCTGGGATGCGGCGATTCAGCGCGCCGGTTTGCTGCGCGTGCAGGATACGCACGAGCTATTTACGGCGGTTGAGTCGCTGAGCCATATGCGTCCACTGCGCGGCGATCGCCTGATGATCATCAGCAACGGCGCGGCCCCGGCGGCGCTGGCATTGGATGAACTGTATGCACGCAATGGTAAGCTGGCGACGTTGAGTGATGAAACGTTGCAAGCGCTGGCCGCTCTGCTGCCTGAAGGCGTTGGGCGCGGCAATCCACTCGATTTGAAAGATGACGCGACACCCGCGCGCTATGTCGCCTGCATTGAACTGCTGCTGGATAGCCATGAACTCGATGCACTGATGATCATTCATGCGCCAAGCGCCGTATCGCCATCCAGCGAAACTGCCGAGCAGATTATCGCTGCGGTTGCCAAACATCCGCGCGGCAAGCAGGTCACGCTGCTGACTAACTGGTGCGGCGAATACTCCTCGCAGTCCGCGCGCCGCGCTTTCACTCAGGCCGGCATTCCCACCTGGCGCACGCCGGAAGGCACCGTCACCGCGTTCATGCATCAGGTGGAATATCGCCGCAACCAGAAGCAACTGCGTGAAACGCCCGCGCTGCCGATCGGTTTGACGCAGAACAGCGCGCAGGCACATCAGCTGATTCAACAAGCGCTGGATAAATGCATCACCACGCTGGATACCCATGAAGTGCAGCCAGTGTTGCAGGCTTACGGCCTGGCGACGCTGCCCACCTGGATTGCCAGCGACAGTGCCGCTGCTGCCAGCATCGCCGAGCAGATTGGTTATCCGGTGGCGCTCAAGCTGCGTTCGCCGGATATTCCGCACAAGTCCGAGGTACAAGGCGTAATGTTGTATCTGCGCAGCGCCGCAGAAGTAGAACAAGCGGCTGAAGCCATTTTCGATCGCGTGCGCGAAACCCATCCACAAGCGCATATTGATGGCCTGCTGGTGCAGAGTATGGCGAACCGCGCCGGAGCACAGGAGTTACGCGTGGTGGTCGAACAGGATCCGCTGTTTGGCCCTATTATCCTGCTGGGTGAAGGCGGCGTGGAGTGGCAGCCCGACAAGCAAGCCGCCGTGGCTTTGCCACCGCTGAATATGACGCTGGCGCGCTACTTGGTGATTCAGGCAATGAAAAGCGGCAAAGTACGCAGCCGCAGCGCGTTGCGACCGCTGGATATTACTGGGCTGAGCCAGCTGTTAGTGCAGGTTTCCAACCTGGTGGTCGATTGTCCGGAAATTCAGCGCCTGGATATTCATCCGCTGCTGGCATCGGCAGATGAATTCACGCTGCTGGATGTGACGCTGCAGCTGGCACCTTTCAACGGTGATAACGAAACGCGCCTGGCGATTCGCCCATATCCGCACCATCTTGAAGAGCAGGTGCAGCTGAAAGATGGGCAATATTGCCTGTTCCGCCCCATCCTGCCGGAAGATGAACCGCAGCTGCGCGCGTTTATTGCTCAGGTAACTAAAGAAGATCTCTACTATCGTTACTTCAGTGAAATCAATGAGTTTACTCATGAGGATTTGGCAAATATGACGCAAATCGATTATGACCGCGAAATGGCGATTGTCGCCGTACGCCAGCACAATGGCGTCAACGAGATCATTGGCGTAACGCGCGCGATCTCAGATGCCGATAATATCGATGCTGAATTCTCAGTGCTGGTGCGATCCGACCTGAAAGGCTTGGGCATGGGCAGACGCTTGCTGGAGAAGATGATTCGCTATACGCGCGATCATGGCCTGCAACAATTGAACGGTATCACCATGCCAAACAATAGCGGCATGATTACGCTGGCGCGAAAACTCAATTTTCGCGTGAATATTCAACTGGATGATGGCATTGTCAGCCTGAATTTGCCGCTCGGTGATGTCATCAGCTAACCTGTACAGAAAGGTAAAAGTCCTCCTCTACAGGCCGGTTGATGGTATTATTTACCGTTAGGATCATGATTTGATGGCAAAAGGCCATGCAATGAACAGAGAAGAAGTGCACTGTGATGTTGTCTAAATTTAAACGTAATAAACACCAACAACACCTCGCACAGCTGCCTAAACTGTCACAATCCGTGTCGGATCTGACGACGCTTTACTCGCCTGCCGAGTTTCGCGAAACCCTGCTGACGAAAATTGCCGCAGCTGAAAAGCGTATCTGTATCACCGCGCTGTATCTGGAGAATGATGACGGCGGGCGGGGGATAATGCAGGCGCTGTACGCAGCGCGTCAGGCACGTCCGGAGTTGGATGTCTGTATTCTGGTTGACTGGCATCGTGCGCAGCGTGGTCGCATTGGCGCCGCTCGTGGCGTGACCAATGCTGACTGGTATTGCGAAATGGCGGCTCAGCATCCGGATATCGCTATTCCGGTTTACGGCATTCCGGTCAATACTCGTGAAGCGCTCGGCGTGCTGCATCTGAAAGGGTTTATCATTGATGATACGCTGCTCTATAGCGGCGCGAGCCTGAACGATGTGTATCTGCATCAGCATGATAAATACCGTTATGACCGCTATCAGCTGATCCGCAATCCACAGCTTACCGATACCATGTATGCGTGGATCTGCGAAAATCTCAAGGAATCCGATGCGGTTAACCGCCTCGATAAAACTGAGCGCCCTTCCAGTCCGGAAATTAAGAACGAAACGCGCCAGTTCCGTCAGGAACTGCGCAGCTTCAACTATCAGTTTACCGGCAATGCCGATAATGAATCCCTTGCCGTCACGCCGCTGGTTGGCCTAGGCAAACGCAGCCTGCTGAACAAAACCATCTTCCATTTGATGCCCTGCGCCGAACGTAAGCTGACGCTGTGTACGCCCTATTTCAATCTGCCCGCTATTCTGGTGCGTAACCTGATTCATTTACTGCGTCAGGGCAAAGAGGTTGAGATCATCATTGGCGACAAAACCGCTAATGACTTCTACATCCCGCCAGAACAGCCGTTTAAGATTATCGGCGCGCTGCCTTATCTTTATGAGATCAACCTGCGTCGCTTCCTTAGCCGTTTGCAGTATTACGTCAATAATGGTCAGCTGACGGTACGCTTGTGGAAAGATGGCGAGAACAGTTATCACCTGAAAGGCATTTGGGTAGATGACGAATGGATGATGATCACCGGTAATAATCTCAATCCGCGCGCGTGGCGACTGGATCTGGAGAATGCGGTGCTGATTCACGATCCGCTGAATCAATTGGCCGAACAGCGTGAAAAAGAGCTGGCGCTGATTCGTGAGCATACTTCCGTGGTGCAGCATTTTCGCGAGCTGGAAAGTATCTCGGATTATCCAGCGAAGGTGCGCAAGCTGATTCGTCGCCTGCGCCGTATCCGCATCGATCGTTTGATTAGCCGTCTGCTCTAGCCGATGCGTGCGCTCATCCTCTACGTGGTTTTGCTATGTAGTGGATGTGCGCATGTCGCCCAGGATAACTGGACCGGCAAAGATAAAGCACAACACTACTTCTCTTCCGCTGTTCTGGCTGCCGCTGGTAGCGAAATTTCCCAGCATCAGAATCACAGCCACGGGCAGAATTTGCGTTTCGGCTTTCTGTTTTCGTTAAGTTTTGGTGTGGGGAAAGAATTATATGACAGCCGCTCAGCAGGGAGCGGCTGGAGTTGGAAAGATCTTAGCTGGGATGTCGCCGGTGCCGCCAGCGGTATCGCACTGTGGAATCTCAGTCAGTAACTACAGCGCAATCCCCTTCCCTTTGCGATGCAGCATCAGCGATACCAGGAATGCTAAAGCGCCCATCGCCGAAACATACCAGAAGAAGCTGGTTTCAATACCTTCTCTTTTCAGCAGCAAGGCTACGTATTCTGCCGACCCACCAAAAATAGCATTCGCCACCGCATAGGAAAGCCCAACGCCCAGCGCCCGGACTTCTGGCGGGAACATCTCGGCTTTCAGGATTCCACTGATCGCGGTGTAGAAACTGGTAATGATCAGCGCCAACATAATCAAAGCGAATGCCAGCCAACTGCTCTGCACATTTTGCAGCAGCATCAGAATTGGAACCGTGCAGATTGCTGCCCCGGCACCGAAGATCATCATTGAGGCGCGACGACCAATTTTATCTGACAGTGCGCCAACAATTGGCTGAATCAACATGAACACCAATAAGCAACCGGTCATTAATCCACTGGCACTCCGCGCATCCATCCCGGCGGTGTTCACCAGATATTTTTGCATGTAGGTCGTGAAGGTATAGAAGCTTAGCGAACCGCCTGCGGTAAAGCCCAGCACCATTAGAAACGCACGAGTGTGATTACGCAGCAATCCGGTAATACTGCCGGCATCACGGTGTTCACGGTGTTTTTTCTCTGAGGTTTCGTTGAGCGAACGACGCAACCACAAAGCCACGACGGCCAGCGCCGCCCCGAGGAAGAATGGGATACGCCAGCCCCAACTGCGGAGTTCTTCATCGCTAAGAATCTGCTGCAAGACGACGACAGTCAGCACTGCCAACAGTTGGCCGCCAATGAGCGTCACATACTGGAATGAGGCATAAAATCCTTTTCGTCCTTCCAGTGCTACTTCGCTCATATAAGTGGCGCTGGTACCGTATTCCCCACCAACCGATAATCCCTGAAACATGCGCGCCAGCAATAAAATCACGGGTGCGGCCAAGCCTATTTCGCCGTAGCCCGGTAGACAAGCGATTACTAATGATCCCAGACACATCATGCACACTGAGATCAGCATTGAGGCTTTGCGGCCATGACGATCGGCGATGTAGCCAAATAGCCATCCGCCGATCGGACGCATCAGAAAACCAGCTGCGAAGACGCCGGCAGTTTGCAGCAATTGGGTGGTGGTATCACCGCTTGGGAAGAAGACGTGGGCAAAATAGAGGGAGAAGAAGGAGTAGACGTAGAAATCAAACCATTCGACTAAATTGCCAGAAGAAGCGCCAACGATCGCCCAGATGCGCTTTTTACTGTCGGCTGCCGTTTCAGATAGTGCCACTTTTTGTTGTTGGGAGTCAGTCATGCTTACCTCTTTTCCTTGCGAAGAATTAACGCCAAAGGATTCAGTAAAGCATCTATTAACTGGTTGCGTGAATTGTCTCTATTCCTGGATTACAAAATGTGACTGCCAAGGAGTTTTTAGTGCAACTTTTTGCTCATTTTCATGCAAATTCAGTTAACTACTGGATTTTATAAGCGATGTACAAACGTAAAAAAGCCCCGAACTTTCGTTCGGGGCTTCTTCACTTATTTGATGCCTGG
>NZ_DAMBSA010000127.1:6255-10937 GCF_032054795.1 Pantoea sp. CTOTU49201 | reverse complement strand
CTTCGCCATCATGCTGTTTGCCACCCTAAGTTTCCTGGGCTTAGGCGCACAGCCGCCAGAGCCGGAATGGGGATTGATGGTCTCAGAAGCGCGCGCCTACTTCTTCAATGCGCCGTGGATGATGATGATTCCGGGCCTCGCCATCGCGCTGGTCGCCATTGGTTTTAATTTACTGGGTGACGGGCTGCGTGATGTGCTCAACCCAAGGAGCCACTGATGAGTGACAAGCTTGCACCGGTGCTGTCGGTGGAAAATTACAGCCTCGATTACGCGTTAGCCAAAGGACATGCGCTGCCGGTGCTGCGCGACATCAACCTGCAAGTGATGCCCGGCGAAGTACTCGGGCTGGTGGGCGAATCGGGTTCCGGTAAAACCACGCTCGGCTGGGCGATTATGCGCTGGCTGGCGGGTAACGCGCGTGAGCTGCAGGGCGATATCCGCCTGAACGGCGACAGCCTGCTAACCTTGCCAGCGGCTAAACTGACGGCACTGCGCGGGGCCAAACTCGGCATGATTTTTCAGGATCCCAGCGCCTCGCTCAATCCCACGCTAACCTTGGGCGAGCAGGTCACCGAAGTGTTGCGCCGCCATCGCGGTTTGTCCGCGCGCGAAGCGCAGGAGCTGGGCGAATCGCTGCTGCACGACGTTGAACTCAAAAATCCGGCACGCATGATGCGCCGCTATCCGCATCAGGTTTCGGGCGGCGAGAAGCAGCGCATCCTGATCGCCACCGCGTTTGCCTGCCAGCCGGACTGCATGATTTTTGATGAGCCAACCACCGCGCTGGATGTGATCAGCTCAGCGCAAATCCTCGATCTCTACGAGCGTTTGCGTGAAGAGACCGGCGTCGCGTCGCTTTATATCTCGCACGATCTGGCGTTAGTCGCCAAAGTCGCCAATCGCGTCTGTGTGCTGGAACAAGGGCACATTGTCGAACAGGCCGACACGCGCAGCCTGTTTAACGCGCCGCAAAACGCCTACACGCGCAAGCTGATTGAGGCGGTGCCCAATCCGCAACATCGGCTGGTGCAGGACGCGGCAGGCAATCAACCGTTACTCGGCCTGAAGCAGTTGACCATCGACTATGGCAAACAAGGTTTGCTCGACCGCCTGCTGAAGCGCGAAGCCAATACCACGCGCGCCGCCAATGCGGTTTCGCTCACTGTGCATCAGGGCGAAATTCTCGGTGTGGTCGGCGAATCGGGTTCCGGTAAATCCTCGCTGGGTAAAGCCATCACTGGACTGGTGCCGTTCAGCGGCGAGCTCGATTTTTGTGGCTACACGCTGCATGGCCGCGCGCAGATGGATAAAGAGTATCGCCGCCGCGTGCAGACGATTTTCCAGCATCCCGATGCCTCGCTGAATCCGCGTATGACCATCGGCGAAATCATCGCGCGGCCGCTGCGCTTGTACGGTTTACCGCCGGGCGAAACCGAAGCGCAGGCGGTGGCGCGCCTGCTGCAGGAAGTGCGTTTGCCGCCAGAGTTTGCGCAGCGTTATCCGCATGCGCTATCGGGCGGCCAGAAGCAGCGCGTCGCCATCGCCCGCGCCTTTGCTAATCCGCCGGATTTGGTGATTTGCGACGAGATCACCGCCGCGCTCGACGTCTCAGTACAGGCCACCATCATCGAACTGTTGCTGGAACTGCGCCGCCGCTACGGCACCGCGTATCTGTTTATTACCCACGATCTCAACCTGATTCGCCAGATCGCCCATCGCGTGGCAGTGATGTATCGCGGTGACGTGGTGGAAGTGCTGCCCGGCGACAACATGACGGCGCTGGCGCAGCATCCTTATACCCGTGCACTGCTTGATGCGGTGCATATTCCCGACTTATCCAAGTCCGTTGCATGACGAGAAAAACATGAATCCTGAACAGTTAATTCATCATATCGATCGCGAATTTTGCCTCTCTTTCCTGGCAAAAATGGTGCAGCACAAAAGCTACAGCGCCACCGATGGCGAGCGTGAACTGGCGAAATACATGGCCGCGCAGATGGCGCAGCTGGGCCTGGAAACCGAACTGCAGAAGGTGCCTGGCGACAGGCTGAACGCGATTGGACGATTGGCGGGCAGCGGCGGCGGCAAAAGTCTGCTGTTCAACGGTCATCTGGATACCAATCCGGTCACCGAAGGCTGGACCGTCGATCCCTGGGAAGGAAAAATTGACGATCAGTTCATCTACGGCATCGGCGTGTCGAACATGAAAGCGGGTGATGCCGCCTACTTCTGCGCCTTGAAAACGCTGATTGATGCCGGTGTGAAGTTGAAAGGCGATGTGATTCTGACCTACGTGGTGGGCGAGTTGCAGGGCGGCATTGGCACGCTGGCGGCGATTGAGCAAGGTGTGCGCGCCGACTACTTCATCAATGCGGAACCGACCGATCTGCAAGCGCTCACCATGCACGCCGGTTCGCTGATGTTTACCATTGAGCTCACCGGCGATACGCGCCATTTATCGAAACGTGAAGAAGCGGTCGATGCGATCAGCGCCGCTGTCGAGCTGATTCCGCAGATTAACGGTATGACCTTTAGCGGTGCTAAAACCGCTGAACATCGCAAGATTAACCGTGGTCACATCGGCACCGTGCATGGCGCGTTAGGGCGCGATCTGGAAGAGTGGCGACCGCCGCAGGTGGCTGACTTTGTGCGCTTAAAAGGCTCGGCACGCTTCGCGCCAGGGCAAACGGTGGAAGGCGTGCTCGCCGATCTGCAGGCATTGCTGAATAACTTGTGCCAGCGTTATCCGGGGCTGAAAGCAGAGCTTTACGATGATGGCATCCGCGATAAACCCACCATGTTGCCTTTCGAAGTGTCACCGGAATCGGCCATCGTTAAAGCGGTGAATCGCGGCTGGAAAACCGTGCGCGGCACTGAGCAACCGACCGGCGTGATCACGCCTCCGGCATTTTTTGGCACCGACGCGGCGCATCTCTATCAGCATGCGGGCATGGAAGGGATCGTCTGTGGGCCGGGCGGCAAATACAACACCATGCCGGATGAACGGGTTGAAATCAGTGAATTCCTCGATATGGTGCGCATCTATCTGCTCGCCATTCTGGAGATTTGCCAGCCGGTTGAGGCCGCGTAATGCACGCCGAAGCGCTAATGCGTCTGCGTGCCGCGATGCAGCAGAACGCGGTTGATATCATGCTGGTGGATCACGGTGAGCTGCTGGCGTGGCTCACCGGCTTTACCGTCTCCGAAACCTTATATCGCGCCTGCCTGGTGCCGCTCAACGGCGAACCCTGGATGGTGCTGCGCCAGCTGGATGAAGCGCCATGCCGCACGCAATCGCCGACGCTGGAAGTGGAAAGCTATCGCGATGATCAGGATGCCTGGCACGCAGTGGCGCAAAGCCTGTTAAGTCGCGGATATCAACAGGCACGCATCGGCGCGGACTTTTACTCCTACGGCATGACGGTACACAGTTGGCAGCAACTTTCACGCTATCTGCCAGACGTGAAGTGGTGTGATTTAACCGGGCTGAGCGACCGGCTGCGCAGCGTCAAATTCCCGGCGGAAATCGCCGCGTTGCGTCAGGCTGCTGCCATCGCCGATGCCACTATGATGGCTATTGGCGCGGAAGTGGAGGGCGGCTGGCGGGTGCGCGATGTCGCCGCGCTGGCCGCCGGACAGTTTTTACAGTTTGGCGCGGATACCGGCGAAACCGGACCGATTGTGATCGCCAGCGGTGATAATGGTTTTCTGCATGCCAGCGGCCACGTGCAGCGGCTGGAAAATGGCGATGTGCTGCATGTCGAGCTGATACCAAAAGTGAAACATTACAGCGCGCGCCTGATGCGGCCTTATATCGTCGGAGAGATTTCGGCGCAGCGTGCCGAACTGGCAGAACAGCTGATCGCCATTCAGGATCAGCAATTTGCAGCCATGAAACCGGGCATCGTGGCGCACGACGTAGATGCCATCGTGCGCGATGCGGTGCTGAGTAGAGGATTGCGCGCGGATTATCCCAATATCACCGGTTATGCGTTGGGGCTTTATACACGCACGCCACGACCGAGTGATTTTTCCTGCAGTTTTCACCCTAACGCGCAGTGGCTGCTGGAAGAGAATATGGTGTTCCACATGTATATTTCGGCGCAAGGTCTGGCGTTCAGCGAAACGGTGCGCGTTACGCCCGCTGGGGCAGAACGGCTGACAAATTTACCGCGTCAGTTATTATCATTGCCGGACCAGTAATGAGCAGGATGTATTATGACGCAGGACGTTGAACTGATTGATTTAGCCGTAACCTTTCCCGCTTTACGTTTCGATCTGAAATATGCCACGGCAGATAACATCGCGGGCTATGCCATCTACCGCGAGGCAAAAGCGTTGCTGCATCCGGCCGCCGCCGACGCACTGGCAAAAAGCATTGAGATTGCCCGGCTGGCGGGATTCAGTTTGTTGGTACTCGATGCCTATCGGCCGCAGCAAGCGCAGTGGCACTTGTGGGATGCCTGTCCGGATAAAGATTATGTGGTGCCGCCCGCGCAGGGATCGAATCACAGTCGCGGCGTAGCGATTGATCTGACGTTACTTGATGCACAAGGCCAGCCGCTGGATATGGGCACCGCCTTTGATGCGATGGAAGTGGAATCGCATCCCTATCATCCGAATGTCCCCGCCGAAGCACAACGTAATCGCCTGCTACTGAACGCAATTATGTTTGGCGGCGG
>NZ_DAMBSA010000127.1:0-6155 GCF_032054795.1 Pantoea sp. CTOTU49201 | reverse complement strand
ATAACTACCGCAACTGACTATCCTTACTTCCGCGGCGGTTATAACCGCTGGTCGCCGCCTGTATTTTATCGATCTTGCTCTGGCATTTCACGCAGTAACGCACGCCAGCTAATGCTGTGCGACGCGCTTCCGGGATCGGTTCGCCGCACTCGTCGCAAAACTCGGCGCTGGCACCGTGGCCGAGATTCTCACGCGCGCGGGCCACCGCGTCATCGACCGTGGCATCAATTTGTTTGTGCACTGCACCGTCTTCTGACCAACCGCCAGCCATACTTCACCTCCACAAATACTAATGCCCAAAGTATAAGACATGGCGTAATGAATGCCGGACAGGCCAGAATTTAACAAGGTTGACACATCATAGCGCGCCATCCTAGACTGCGGCTTGTTCCAAGGGGTGCTCTGTTAAGGGGCTGAGATTCTACCGGCTGGCGTGTATGCGCTGGCAACGTAGTGACCCTCCGAACCTGATCCGGCTAATACCGGCGTAGGGATGCGGAACCGCAGGGCGATATTGCGCCCTGATTCCCTCTTTGTGCTTTGTAGCGGACAGTTAGCGCTCTTCAGGCGTTGCTTGAGAGTTTCTGCGCAATCGCAAAGGTGGCGACGTACATGAACGAAACACACATCATCCAGGCTCTGCTGATATTCCTGCAGCATGAAGAGGCCTCAGACGACGATTTCAACCAGCTGGCCCTCGAAATCTTCGCTTATCAGTTCGCACACAACCAACCTTATCGCCGCTTCGCCATCCAGCGCGGACGCACGCCGCTGACGGTGAAAAACTGGCGCAACATTCCCGCCATCCCGATTAACGCCTTCAAAGATCTGACGCTCAGCTGCCGTCCCATCGACCAGATTGCCGAGATCTTCATGACCAGTGGCACCACCGGCACGGTAAAAGGGCGCAGCTACCATCCGACGCTGGAAGTATGGAAGACATCGATGTTACTCAACTTCCGCCGTCGCTTTATGGCGGGCAGCGAACGCATGCGCATGGGCATTTTGTTTCCGGATACCGTGGCGATGCCCAACTCGTCGCTGGCGACCTATCTCGATTTGGCGATGCGGGAGTGCGGCACGCCAGACAGCGAAGTAATGGTGGTCGAGCATGGCCTCGATATCGATCGCCTGTTTAGTGCGCTCGAGCAGGCCGAAGCCAGCGGCGAACCTTATGCGCTGCTGGGTGCCAGCTACAGCTTCGTGCCTCTGCTGGATGAAATGCAGCGCCAGCAACGCCGCTTCGCGCTGCCTGCCGGCAGTCGCATACTCGATACCGGCGGTTTCAAAGGCCAATCGCGCGAGATTGGTGCGGAGGCGTTCTACGCTTCGCTCTTTCACGCCTTCGGCATCCCGCGTTCCCGCTGCATCAACATGTACGGCATGACGGAAATCAGCACGCAGTTTTACGATGCGGGCAATGAAAGCTGCCCGCCGGTGAAGTCCGGGCCGCACTGGATCCGCACGCGCGTGGTCAATCCGCTTACCGGCGATGATGTGCCGGACGGCGAGGTTGGCGTGCTGGTGCATCACGATCTGGCACATTTCAACTCAGTTTCTGCCTTGTTAACCGAAGATGCGGGCGTAATGGTGACCGGAGGATTCCATCTGCTGGGACGCGCGACCGGCGCTGATGCCAAAGGCTGTTCGCTGACCATGGAAGCGTTTCTCGCCAGCGCGCAGGCACCGCTGTGAAAGAAGTTGCCGGACATTTGCCGGGCCTTTTCGCTGACGAAGTGCAATGGCACACGCTGAGCTTCAACCATCACGGCGAGAGCCTCGAGGTTAGCGTTCCGCAACTTAATGACGAGCAGATAACTGCGCTCGCAACGCGCATCCGCACCAACGCCCGTGCTTATCTCCAGCAGCTGAGCGTCGTGCAGATTATCGCCATCATTGATGAAGCGGTGGCGCGACTGCTCGATCGTCATCATCCACTGCGCATCAAAGCCGAAAAGCTGCTGCCCATCGTCACTGGTTATGATGCCGACATGGTGCGGCTTGGTCTCACCGGCTACCTGAAAACCTTTCGTCAGCCGCAGCTGAAGCGCTTTCTGGCTGAAGATTTCGCCGATCCGCAGATGCTCGACGATTTCCAGCCACGCCCCAAAGGCGGCTTTGCACGCGCGTTTGGCCCGCAATTGTTGATGCATATCTGGGCGGGCAACGTGCCGGGTTTGCCGCTGTGGAGTTTGATTTGCGGCCTGCTGGTCAAGGCGGGCACCATCGGCAAACTGCCGGGCAATGAGCCGCTGATGGCAAGCTGGTTCGCGCAGTTGCTGGCGGAAATTGATCCAAAACTCGGCGAGTGCATCGCGGTGGTGTGGTGGAAAGGCGGCGATGCGCAAACTGAACCAACGTGGCTGCGTCAGCCCGATGCGCTGGTGGCTTATGGTGGAAATCCAACGCTGGCGGCGATTCAACAGTGTTTGCCTGTTACTACGCGCTTTCTACCGCACGGCCACAAAATCAGCTTTGGGCTGGTGGCGCGTTCGGCGTTGAATGCTCGGCAGGGCGCGGAGCTGGCGCGTCGTGTGGCGTATGACGTGATGCGTTACGACCAGGCCGGTTGCTACTCACCGCAGATGCTGTATGTCGAGCGCGGCGGCAAGGTGTCGCCGGATGAGTTCGCCAGCTACATCGCCCATGAACTCGCTGCGCTGGCGTACAAACATCCGCGCCGTCCGCTGGCTAATGATGAGACGAACAGCATTGCCGCTTGGCGTAATGGCGAGGAGATCCGTGCGCTGGGTGGCGATCGTACACTTTACGGCGAGGAGGCAGACTGTTGGGCGGTGGTGAGTGTTGATCATGCGGAGCCTTTATCGCCTGCGGCACTGGGCCGTACGTTGAAAGTGGTGTGCGTGGATGCGCTGGAGGAAGTGGTCGATTTGGTGGCGCAGCAGCGGCATTTTCTACAAACCGCAGGCGTGGCGGCCGCGCCGAATGAGTTATTCCGCATCTCTGCTTTGCTCGGACAAGTGGGCGTCACACGTTTCGCAGCCTTCGGCAACATGACCTCGCCGGAAGCGGGCTGGCATCACGACGGGCGTTTTAGTTTGCTGGATTTGGTTACCATCACGGAGATCGAGCAGGGCGCAGAAGCTGCAGCAGAAGGGTTTGCGCCTTATGCGGACTGACGTGGTCGCCATGAATGGCGACCCTACGACGTAGCGGTTTTGTAGGGTGCGCATTAATGCGCACCTGGCTGAAACGCACCTCAATCCAAAGGATTAACAATGAAATTCTCCAACCAAACCGTTCTGGTAACCGGCGCAAGTCGCGGCATTGGTGCAGCGATCGCTAAAGCCTTCGCCGCTGAAGGCGCATTCGTTGTGGTCAACTATCTGCGTAATGAAGCTGCTGCAGCGGGTGTAGTTGAAGAGTGCCGCGCATTAGGCGGCGACGCGCTGACGATTGCCGCAGATGTCACCTCTGAGCAGCAGGTCAACGCGATGATGGAGCAGATCGTCAACGCCACCGGCCGCCTCGATGCAGTGATCAACAACGCTTTCGCACCTTACGTTTTCGACACCGAAAATCGTCAGCGTTTCTGGGAAACGCCGTGGTCAGGCTATCAGTCGCAGATCGATGGCGCGGTAAAAGCCGCCTATAACGTTTGCCAGGCGGCGCTGCCTTTAATGCGTGCGCGCGTGCGCGGCAGCATCGTCAATCTCACCAGCGATCTGGTGGCGCGTCCTTCGGTGCCGTATCACGATTACATCACCGCGAAAGCGGCGCTGACCGGCTTTAGCCGCACGCTGGCGACGGAGCTTGGCCCGCTGGGGATTCGCGTTAACTGCGTGGCACCCGGTTTGGTGTATCCCACCGACGCCAGCCAGGCCACACGCGAAGAGGTGCGCGATTTTCTCACCGCGCAAACCCCGTTGCGCCGTATCGCACGCCCGGAAGATGTCACCGGCCCGGTGCTGTTTCTGGCCTCCGATTGGAGCGAGTTTGTCACAGGACAAACGTTATATGTGGATGGTGGATTAGTAATGAATTAACACGTAGGGTCGCCATTTATGGCGACCGTATCACATTAATCTGCTTAAGACGCCTAATATATCTGCACGCAATTAGGTATTAAATAATAGATACTTCAAACGCTAACGCATCTCAGTATTTTCTTTACTGAAACAAGTAAAACACACAATTAAGTGCGAATTTACACATCCTTATTTTATGAATAAGGATCACATCTGGCTAAATTTTAGCTTCACGGAGTAATATTATTACCCTATAGTTTTTATGGTTAACGGAATTAACTATAGGGATATATATGTACCACAGTGATGCGGTCATAAAGCAGCTTCAGGCGCAAAGGATTCTTGCAGAAAAGCTCGACAACGCCGTTTCCGGCGTTATTGATGCAGTTTCCGAACAAGTCAGTAAGATCAATAAAGGGGCGACGCGGCTTTCATATTATGCATCGTGCTTTACTGAGGAATATTTTGATGTCTGCAAAAGCCAAGCGATCGAAGATAAGCGTTTCATGTTGGGAATAGTGCAGCTGGTAAAAGACCGGCGTATTGTTTTCGAACTTCTTAAAACCTACATCGATTATCAACTTGAGCACCGTTCTATGCAGCAGATTGCGGTAATCAAAAGCCATCTGATGCGGTTAAATATTCACATTGCGGCAAGCGCGCTGACATCAAACGCCTTTGCGGTCGGGGCGACAATGGCAGTGATTGTAGGAATGAATATCAGATTTCCTGTTGCCAAAATTATTGGGGGTTATTTTGGAGACGCAGTGGGTGTGCTGACAATATATGGTATTGTCCAGAATGCGGCAGAAAGCGCAAAACGATTGCAAGTAATGCATCCGGCTTATTATCAGGCGCTATTCATACGCAGGCTTGAAATGATGTATTTTCTCATTGAGTCCGAATTTATTCGGGCTGGTGCGCTCATGAATAAATGGCTTTCAGAATATGAACTCGCTCAGGTGTTCGCGAAATTGATGGGAAGAGCATGAAACGTTTCTTTAAGCAGTGGCTGAGGTCACAATCAAAAATGCTGCTGCGTATCTATGTGCCAGTTATTGTTACTGTGCTGTACGGCATGTTGCAATTTTATCTTTTCCCTGACAGCGGCATGTTGAGCGTGGGGGTCGTTTACTTGTGTGCGTATATTTTTGTTGTTTATAAATGTCGAAAACTTTAAAGGATTAAATATGTCTGTTCCAGCGCATTTATGGTTAGAAGATGAAAATGGTTCCCCGATTGTGGGTTCCTGTACAATGCCAACCCGCCTCGGTCCGATTGACCTGAACACGGTGATGCACAATATTACAATCCCGGTAGACCAGCACACGGGCAGGTTGACGGGAACGCGTGTGCATACCCCAATATCGATTCAGAAGGAGTTTGATCGTACAACGCCAATGCTGCTTCGTGCGCTATGCCAGCCCAGAACGCTTAAATCAGCGACCATCAAGATGTACCGAATTAACGAAGCGGGCATTGAGGTTGAGTATTTCAATATTCTTTTGGAAAACGTCAAAATCTCCAGCATCTCTCCGGCTTTGCTGCCAAACGGCCAGACCAGCACGCATTTGGAAAATATTGAGCTACGATATGAAACGATCACATGGAAATACGTGGACGGCAATATTGTGTTTAAGGATGGATGGAATGAGAGGATGATTGCTTAGCTTCATTCAATGTTGTCAATTTTATCGACGCATTAAGCTGTGAAAAATGAGAACATTTGCCCTTACTCAATAATCAAAAGGAATGGTTAAAAACATGGGGTTTAGATTTCGAAAATCGATAAGCATTATTCCAGGTGTAAGGATGAACCTGAGCTCCTCAGGTGCGAGTATGAGTGTTGGGCCGCGAGGGGCATCCGTTTCGTTCGGCAAACGCGGTACGTTTGCCAATTTGGGGCTTCCGGGGTCGGGACTGAGCTATCGCACCCGGCTCGTTCGAGCAAGTGCAGCGAGCAGAAAACGTAATGCCTCTCGACAAGAGGATCCCTATTTACGGCAGGAGCTTGAGCAAGAGGTTGAAGCGCTTAATCAGGCAGTAGACGATATTGTTAATATCTATCTCCTTACACCCGATCCTCGTACGGGGCATTCCTTCTCCGAGCTGGAATCGCATTATCGCCAGTTGATGTTGCAACCTTACAAGTTGCTTGCACCTGTC
>NZ_DAMBSA010000126.1:0-10987 GCF_032054795.1 Pantoea sp. CTOTU49201 | reverse complement strand
CAACGTGCCGACGCCTGGCAATGCCATATTTGGGGCGCCGGAGGCAGACTACGTTTGATGCTATCAGCCGAAGAATGACCAGTCGGATTTAAATTTTCCACGGGTTGAAGACAGGACCAGGGGCAAGCTTTACACTTGGGTAATAGTCCTAAATTCCGTGGATTAACTTCTTCCAGGATAAATCCACCTGATAGTAACTGATATACTCATTTCGTTTTTAAACCGACATATCAAGTATTAACTTGAACGGCCTATTAAGAGAGGTATTTTTGATGTCTGCCTATAAGACTAAAGTTAAAAAAGCGGTAATCCCAGTTGCAGGCCTCGGCACGCGTATGCTGCCTGCGACCAAAGCTATTCCAAAAGAGATGTTACCGCTGGTCGATAAGCCGTTGATCCAGTATGTCGTGAATGAGTGCATTGCAGCAGGCATTAACGAGATTGTGCTGGTTACACACTCCTCTAAAAACGCCATCGAAAACCACTTTGATACCAGTTTTGAGCTGGAATCAATGCTGGAAAAACGTGTTAAGCGTCAACTGCTGGATGAAATCCAGTCGATCTGCCCTCCACACGTCACCATCATGCAGGTTCGCCAGGGTATCGCGAAAGGTCTGGGCCACGCAGTAATGTGTGCTCATCCGCTGATTGGTGATGAGCCATTCGCCGTAATCCTGCCAGACGTCATCATCGATGAATACGAATCAGACCCAACCAAAGACAACCTGGCAGAGATGCTGGCTCGCTACGAAGAGAGCGGCCGCAGCCAGATCATGGTTGAGCCAGTTGCTGATGTAACCGCTTACGGTGTGGTTGACTGCCAGGGTGCTGATCTCTCTGCAGGTCAGAGCGCGCCAATGGTTGGCGTGGTTGAGAAGCCTAAAGCTTCTGAAGCCCCATCAAACCTGGCCGTTGTTGGTCGTTACGTGCTGTCTGCTGAAATCTGGCCACTGCTGGCGAAAACGCCTCCAGGTGCAGGTGGCGAAGTTCAGCTGACTGATTCCATTGCGATGCTGATGGAAAAAGAGACCGTTGAAGCGTATCACCTGAACGGTGTTAGCCATGACTGCGGTAACAAACTGGGTTACATGCAAGCGTTTGTTGAGTACGGCGTTCGCCATCCAGTCCTGGGTAAAGATTTCACTCAGTGGCTCGAAGGCGCGGTAGGCAACAAAAAGTAACTCAATAAACACAGGATAATTCAATGAAAGTCACTGTATTTGGTATCGGCTATGTCGGTCTGGTTCAGGCTGCGGTGTTGGCCGAAGTCGGACATGACGTTCTCTGTATTGATGTCGACGAAAAGAAAGTCGAAAACTTAAAGAAAGGCAATATTCCGATCTTTGAACCGGGCCTGACGCCACTCGTTATGTCTAATTACGAGTCGGGTCGCCTGAAGTTCAGCACGAATGCGGAAGAGGGCGTTAATCATGGCGTGATGCAGTTTATCGCCGTGGGTACGCCACCGGATGAAGACGGTTCTGCCGATCTGAAATATGTGACAGCTGTTGCGCGCACAATCGCGCAGCACATGAACGATCACAAAGTTGTTATCGACAAATCTACTGTACCTGTAGGTACAGCGGATCGCGTTCGTGCGGTGATGACTGAAACTTTGCAAAAGCGTGATGTGAACATCGCCTTTGACGTGGTTTCAAACCCGGAATTCCTCAAGGAAGGTGCTGCAGTTAATGACTGCATGCGTCCTGAGCGTATCGTTGTCGGTACCGATAATGATGAAGTGGTTGAGCTGCTGCGCGAGCTGTATGAGCCGTTCAATCGTAATCATGATCGTATGATTTTGATGGATATCCGCAGTGCAGAGCTGACCAAATATGCGGCTAACTGCATGCTGGCAACCAAAATCAGCTTCATGAACGAGATCTCTAATCTGGCAGAACGTCTGGGAGCCGACGTTGAGAAGGTTCGCCAGGGTATCGGTTCAGATTCACGTATCGGTTATCACTTCATCTATCCTGGCTGCGGCTATGGTGGTTCTTGTTTCCCGAAAGACGTGCAGGCTCTGATTCGTACTGCTGAGTCAATTGGTTACACTCCGCGTCTGCTGCAGGCGGTTGAAGACGTTAACGATTCGCAGAAGAACAAGCTGCCAACCTTTATTAAGCGTCATTTTGGCGACGATCTGCGCGGCAAAACCTTTGCTCTGTGGGGACTGGCGTTCAAACCGAACACTGACGACATGCGTGAAGCCTCCAGCCGCGTGCTGATGGAAACACTGTGGGAAGCCGGTGCAACTGTTCAGGCCTTCGACCCAGAAGCGATGGACGAAGCGCAACGCGTTTATGGTCATCGTAACGATCTGAAGCTGATGGGCACCAAGGAAGCAGCGCTGCAGGGTGCGGATGGCTTAGTTATCTGTACTGAATGGCAAAACTTCCGTGCACCAGACTTCGACGTCATCAAAAGTGCGTTAAAAGAACCCGTGATTTTTGATGGTCGTAACCTGTATGATCCAGAGCGTATCAGCAAGCGCGGTTTCACGTACTATGCAATTGGCCGCGGAGCATCAATTAAAATCGTAGAATAATGAGGGATGTATGAAGTTTCTGGTTACCGGCGCGGCAGGTTTTATTGGATTTCACGTCAGTCAACGCTTGCTGGCGGCTGGTCACCAGGTTGTCGGTATCGATAACCTGAATGACTATTATGATGTCAGCCTTAAGCAGGCCCGTTTAGACCAGAACACGCAATATCCTGATTTCATTTTCTTAAAAATGGACCTGGCGGATCGCCAGGCCATTTCTTCTTTATTCGCTGAACATGCTTTTGAACGTGTTATACATTTGGGCGCGCAAGCCGGCGTGCGTTATTCGATCGAAAATCCCCATGCTTATGCCGAAGCAAATTTAATCGGTCATCTCAATATGCTTGAAGGCTGCCGCCATCATAAAATCGGCCACCTTCTGTATGCCTCATCAAGTTCAGTTTATGGCCTGAATCGCAAAATGCCTTTTTCAACGGACGATTCCGTTGATCATCCCGTTTCACTCTATGCGGCCACTAAAAAAGCTAACGAATTGATGTCGCATACCTATTCACACCTTTATCAGTTGCCCACTACGGGATTACGCTTTTTCACCGTTTATGGTCCGTGGGGCCGTCCGGATATGGCGTTGTTCAAGTTTACTCGCGCGATGTTAGCGGGAGAGCAAATTGACGTTTATAACAACGGACAAATGACGCGTGACTTCACTTATATAGATGACATCGCAGAAGCGATCGTGCGTTTGCAGGATGTAATTCCTCAGCCGGATGACAGCTGGACAGTTGAAGCAGGTTCACCTGCAAGCAGTTCGGCACCTTATCGCGTTTACAACATCGGTAATAGCCAGCCGACCAGCTTAATGACCTATATTGAGTCGCTGGAAAAAGCATTGGGCATTGAAGCGAAGAAAAATATGCTGCCGATGCAACCCGGCGACGTGCTGGGCACCAGTGCGGATACACAACCTTTGTATCAGGCGATCAATTTCCGTCCTCAAACTAGCGTTGAGCAGGGCGTGCAGCATTTTGTTGATTGGTATCGCCACTTCTATCAACAATAATTAAGCATGAAAAAAGGAAGCCATTGGCTTCCTTTTTCTTACCTGGTCAAAGTGAATTAGTGGTGAACTAATTACAATTCTGAGCGCTGTAATGATTACAGTAGGAAATCGTCCAGTTGTTTACCTTGTTCTTCAATTGCTTTTTTAATCACAGCAGGCGTGCGGCCCTGACCAGTCCAGGTGCGGTTTTCACCGTTTTCATCAACGTAAGAATATTTAGCGGGGCGCGCAGCACGCTTGGCTTTACCCGGAACTTTTGTTTCAGATAATGCCTGCAATAGCTCATTTGGGTCGATACCATCGGCAATCAGCATCTCGCGATATTGTTCAAGCTTGCGTGTGCGCTCTGCATTTTCCGCTTGTGCATGAGTATCATCTTCACGACGCTCATTGACCACAACTTCGAGTTTTTCCAGCATCTCTTCCAATGTTTCCAGAGAGCATTCCCGAGCCTGTGCGCGCAATGTACGGATATTATTAAGAATCTTAAGTGCTTCGCTCATTGTCCTAATCTCAAAATATAATAAATGGGAGTTGTTCTGCCGACTCATAATAGTGGTGCAAAAAAATAACTGCAATAGCCAGATTTAAAAGCAAAACGTAAAAATAAAAAATCAGTGCGTCTTTATAACGCTCTTAAGAATATATTTACTTATTTGGCGATCTTTTCTAACTGGCTTTGTAAGCCTAACGCTTTGCCACAGGCTTATCCTAACGCTTCGGCTTTAATTAAAACGAATAAAATATCGGCTTAATCGCTACTTTGTCAAAACGTGCTCTCTTTTTTGGGCGCTGTGATATCCATCTTGATGGTGGTGTTAATTTGAGCAAATGATAAAAATAATGCATCGCTACAGGTATACAGCTTTATGGTAAACTGCGGCGAAACAGATATAGGCTACGATGAGATTTTCTAATGGCTCAACTTTATTTTTATTACTCTGCGATGAATGCGGGTAAATCAACGGCTTTGCTGCAATCTTCTTATAATTACCACGAGCGCGGGATGCGATCGCTGGTTTATACCGCCGAGATCGATAACCGCTTTGGTGCAGGTAAAGTCAGTTCACGCATCGGTCTTTCGTCTCCTGCATTTTTATATAACGATGAGACAAGGCTCGATGAGGAAATAGCGGCAGAGCATGCGAAGCAACCCGTGCATTGTGTGTTAGTCGATGAAAGTCAGTTCCTGACGCGCGAACAGGTGAAAGCGTTATCTGATGTTGTCGACAATCTGGATATTCCAGTGCTTTGCTATGGCTTGCGCACGGATTTCCGTGGAGAGCTGTTTGTGGGTAGTCAATATTTACTGGCGTGGGCGGATAAGCTGGTTGAGCTTAAAACTATCTGCCATTGTGGCAGAAAAGCCAGCATGGTCCTTCGTCTCGATGCAAAGGGTAAGCCTTTTAGCGAAGGCGAGCAGGTAGTGATTGGTGGCAATGAGCGTTATATATCGGTCTGCCGTAAACATTATAAACAAGCGATTGATGAAGGTTCTCTTCAGGCGATCTACGGCTCACAATCGCCACAGGTTTAACTGATCAGCAAGCCATAAAAAAACCCGCCGAAGCGGGTTTTTTGTTTAAAGCGCCTTACGCTTTCTTCGCTTTCTTATCAACTTTTACTTCAGCTTTAACTTCTTCAGCTTTCTCATTCAGAGACTCAGAGAATTCACGGCCGTAGAAGGTATCCAGCATGATTTGTTTTAACTCAGCAATCAGCGGATAACGTGGGTTCGCACCGGTACATTGGTCATCGAATGCATCCTCAGCCAGTTTGTCCACTTTCGCGAGGAAGTCTGCTTCTTGCACACCCGCTTCGCGGATAGAGGTTGGGATGCCCAACTGTGTTTTCATCTCTTCAAGCCAGGCGAGCAGTTTTTCAATTTTCTGCGCGGTACGGTCGCCAGCGGCGGAGAGTCCCAGATGGTCGGCAATCTCAGCATAACGACGACGAGCTTGTGGGCGATCGTACTGGCTGAAAGCTGTCTGCTTAGTCGGATTGTCATTGGCGTTATAGCGAATGACGTTTGAAATCAGCAGGGCGTTTGCCAGACCATGTGGAATGTGGAACTCAGAACCCAGTTTATGCGCCATTGAGTGACATACACCCAGGAAGGCGTTAGCGAACGCAATCCCCGCGATAGTCGCTGCATTGTGAACACGTTCGCGAGCCACCGGATTTTTCGCGCCATCGCGATAGCTGGCAGGCAGATTCTCTTTCAGCAGTTTCAGTGCTTGCAAAGCCTGACCGTCAGAATACTCGTTCGCTAATACGGAAACGTAGGCTTCAAGTGAGTGCGTTACCGCATCGAGACCACCGAAAGCGCAGAGTGAACGTGGCATATCCATCACCAGGTTGGCGTCAACAATGGCCATGTCTGGTGTCAGCGCATAATCCGCTAATGGATATTTCTGGCCGGTTGCATCGTCCGTCACCACGGCAAACGGTGTAACTTCTGAACCAGTACCGGAAGTGGTCGTGATGGCAATCATGCGCGCTTTGACGCCCATTTTCGGGAACTTATAGATGCGTTTACGGATGTCCATAAAGCGCAGTGCCAGCTCTTCGAAATGCGTTTCAGGATGCTCGTACATCACCCACATGATTTTTGCTGCATCCATCGGTGAACCACCGCCGAGTGCGATAATCACATCAGGTTTAAAGCTGTTCATCTGCTCTGCACCTTTACGGACGATGCTCAGCGTCGGGTCAGCTTCAACTTCAAAGAATACTTCGGTTTCGATACCGTGTGATTTCAGTACGCGAGTCACCTGATCGGCATAGCCATTATTGAACAGGAAGCGGTCAGTAACGATAAAGGCGCGTTTGGCACCATCAGTTGCCACTTCTTCCAGAGCAATCGGCAGTGAGCCGCGACGGAAGTAAATAGACTTCGGAAGTTTATGCCACAACATATTCTCAGCTCGCTTGGCCACGGTTTTCTTGTTGATGAGATGTTTTGGTCCCACGTTTTCAGAAATGGAGTTACCGCCCCATGAACCACAGCCCAGCGTCAGTGACGGAGCCAGCTTGAAGTTGTACAGGTCACCGATACCGCCTTGTGATGCAGGCGTGTTAATCAGAATACGCGCGGTCTTCATTTTGTCGCCGAAGTAATGCACGCGTTCAATCTGGTTATCCTGGTCGGTATACAGGCATGAGGTGTGGCCGATACCGCCCATCGTTACCAGTTTCTCAGCTTTATCGACCGCGTCGTGATAATCCTTCGCGCGGTACATCGCTAAGGTTGGAGACAGTTTTTCATGCGCGAATGGCTCAGATTCATCAACCAGTTTCACTTCACCAATCAGAATCTTGGTAGTTGCAGGCACGCTAATTCCGGCCAATTCGGCAATCTTGGTCGCTGGCTGGCCTACAATCGCGGCGTTCAACGCGCCATTTTTCAGAATGATATCCTGAATGGCTTTCAGCTCCTTACCTTGCAGCAGGTAGCCACCGTGGCTGGCAAAACGCTCACGAACCGCGTCATAAGCCGAATCAACCACAATCACGGATTGTTCAGAAGCACAAATCACACCGTTATCGAAGGTTTTCGACATCAGGATAGACGCCACAGCGCGTTTGATATCCGCAGTTTCATCAATCACGACAGGCGTGTTACCCGCACCCACCCCAATTGCCGGTTTACCGGAACTGTAGGCGGCCTTCACCATGCCCGGACCACCGGTTGCAAGGATCAGGTTGATATCGGGGTGATGCATTAACTGATTTGAAAGCTCGACAGAAGGGGTATCAATCCAGCCGATAATATCTTTTGGTGCACCTGCCGCAATCGCTGCCTGCAGCACAATATCTGCGGCTTTGTTGGTCGCATCTTTTGCACGTGGATGTGGAGAGAAGATAATGCCGTTACGGGTTTTCAGGCTAATCAGCGCTTTAAAAATAGCGGTAGAAGTTGGGTTGGTGGTTGGAACGATACCGCAGATTAGGCCAATCGGTTCAGCGATGGTAATGGTACCGAAGGTGTCATCAGTGGCGAGGATACCGCAGGTTTTTTCATCTTTGTAAGCGTTGTAGATGTATTCAGAAGCAAAGTGGTTCCTGATCACTTTATCTTCAACAATACCCATGCCTGATTCGGCAACGGCCAGTTTGGCGAGAGGAATTCGTGCGTCTGCAGCAGCAAGTGCGGCAGCGCGGAAGATTGCATCAACTTGTTCCTGACTGAAATTAGCGTACTCACGCTGTGCCTTTTTTACACGTTCAACCAGTGCATTAAGTTCGGCAACATTAGTAACGGCCATAGTGCTCTCCTGAAGGAAGTTAAACTCTTTTAGTAAACAAGCCTGAATCCAGAAGTATAGTCACGCTATGCTTATATTTTGGTCAGGTTGGCGACTGTTTTGCCTTTGCTTACTAAAAGGGTTTCCTGGTCAAGATTCTTAAGCGTCAGGAAGTTGTTTCGACGGGGTAAGATTACCCCTGATGGGGTAGGTAAATTTTGATACAGATCAATCCTGATCCAAGCTGACACCTTTCAGCACTAACTTTTGCAAGTAAAGTTAGCGTGATGTGCCACATCTGCGGTACCTGCTGGCTTCATTGCCATAACCCAACGTTAACAGTAGTTGAAAGAACTGACTTAAAGCTTTGCCGGCAGCATAAATTTCTGTTGGCGCCTCTGGTTTTCCGCCCGGCTTATGCACTACATTAAGCGCGTTTTTCTACTCAGACTTTACCGGAGCCCACTTTGAACCCCGTGCTACTTGATCTATCCGGCTACATTAAGTTTTTTGTCGGTTTGTTTGCCCTGGTAAATCCGGTAGGTATCATCCCGGTCTTTATCAGCATGACCAGCTATCAGGCTGTGGTTGAGCGCAACAAAACCAACCTCACCGCGAACCTGGCCGTCGCCATTATCCTGTGGACGTCACTTTTCCTTGGTGATGGCATCCTGCATCTGTTTGGTATTTCGATAGATTCGTTCCGTATTGCTGGCGGGATTCTGGTCGTCACCATCGCGATGTCGATGATCAGCGGTAAACTGGGTGAGGATAAGCAGAACAAGCAGGAGAAGTCAGAGAGCGCTATTCGTGAAAGTATTGGTGTGGTACCGCTGGCTTTACCGTTGATGGCCGGTCCCGGCGCAATAAGTTCAACCATCGTCTGGAGTACGCGTTATCACAGTTGGCAGAACCTAATTGGCTTTAGTATCGCGATTGCAATTTTCGCGTTTTGCTGTTGGCTGCTGTTTCGCGCTGCACCATTAATGGTGCGAGTACTTGGCCAAACCGGGATCAACGTTATCACTCGCATCATGGGATTGTTGTTAATGGCATTGGGCATAGAGTTTATTGTCACCGGCATGAAATCAATTTTCCCCGGATTACTCAATTAACAGCCCTTAATTTTTAACCTTAACCAGCAACACGATCCATAATGGTGCAGCGTTAGACTTAATTGCACCATTTTGGTAATTTCATTCATCCTTCTTAACGCGTTAACCTCCGCATCACTTTTACTACTAATCCTGTTAAACGCATCCAGTAACTCACATTAAATTGTGATAATTATCACAGATAAATACTCTGTAAAATTCTTTCTTATTAGCATTACGGAAAAGTCATTGGCTCGATGGTGAAATCATTATGTCGGAAAGTGATGTTTTTGCAGTTGTATTCATAAAAATTATAACCTAATAACATTAATGAATAAAATATACGCGATAACGAAATTATATCGATATTAATCAGTAGTTTAATTGATATTTCATCCCAATAATTAACACTTTTCCTCCCTACCAGAACGTGATAAAAGAGAATCTGCTAACATTTTTGCAGTTTAGCTTTGGCGTGCGGGCATCGGTTCTGATAATTTTCGGCGCATCACAAATTTTTTATCTGATAGCGACAAATGTGTACGCTTCTTGCTTACAGGCTATCAGGCTTATGATTAAGGTTGATATTTGTAGATGAAATGCATGGTAGCGAAAACGGCCGTACGTTCAGTGCTTGCCTTATGTCTTACAGGCGCAATGGCTCCAGGCCAGGCAGCACAAATTCCCGCAGGCACTCAATTATCAGAATTACAGCGGATTGTGATTAATAATGGCAGTGAGGTGGCAACGCTCGATCCGCAGAAAGCGGAGGGCGTGCCAGAATCCAATGTCATGCGTAATTTGCTGGAAGGTCTGGTTGAAACCGATAATAACGGGCAAATCGTCCCCGGTGTCGCTAAGCAGTGGCAAAGCGAAGAAGGGCGCATCTGGACTTTCACGCTGCGTGACGATGCGCGCTGGAGTAATGGCCAGCCCGTTACAGCCCAGGATTTCGTCTACAGTTGGCAGCGCCTGGCTGATCCCAAAACTGCCTCGCCTTACGCCAGTTATTTACAGGCGGCCCATGTCGCCAACGTTGATGCCATCTTGTCTGGCAAAGCCGCGCCGGCTGAACTCGGCGTGAAAGCCCTCGACGATCGTCATCTACAAGTTACCCTTTCTGAACCCGTTCCCTATTTTGTTGCCATTCTTGCCCACAGTGCGATGAAACCGGTCTATCGTCCGGCGATAGAGCAGTGGGGCGAGCAGTGGACGCAGCCGCAACACTATGTTGGCAATGGCGCTTTTACCCTGTCGGACTGGGTGGTGAATGAAAAAATCGTGGTGAAACGCAATCCGCAGTATTGGGATAATGCACACACGGTGATTGAAGAGGGCGTGTTCTTACCGCTCTCTTCAGAGAACAGTGATATCAACCGCTATCGCAGCGGTGGCACCGATATGACCAACAGTGCGGTGCCGCCGGAGCTGTTTAAAAAGTTACAGCAGGATCTCGGCGATGAGGTCAAAATCAGTCCGCTGCTGTGCACCTTCTATTACGAAATCAACAACAAAAAAGCGCCGTTCGATGATGCCCGAGTACGTGCCGCGCTGAAGTTAACCCTTGATCGCGACATCATTGCGCAGAAGATCATGGGCCAGGGGCAAATTCCTGCCTACGGTTTGACGCCGCCGTTTACCCACGGTATTACGCTTTCCCCACCGGCTTGGGCACAACAAACGCAGTCACAGCGCAATGCCAGCGCCAAACAGTTACTGGCAGATGCCGGCTTTAATCAGCAAAACCCGCTGCGTTTTACGCTGCTGTACAACACCTCGGAACAAAACAAGCGACAGGCGATTGCTGCGGCCTCAATGTGGCAAAAAAATCTCGGTGCGGTGGTGACATTACAGAATCAGGAGTGGAAAACGCTGCTGGAAACGCGTCACCAGGCGCAGTACGACGTGGTGCGCGCGACATGGTGCGCAGATTACAACGAGCCCTCAACCTTCCTTAATATGCTGTTGAGCGGTTCATCAATTAACACCGCGTTTTACCAAAGTCCGGCGTTTGACCAGTTAATGAAGCAAACATTAACCACTTCAGATGAAGCAAAGCGCGCCGCTCTTTATCAGCAAG
>NZ_DAMBSA010000125.1:0-11018 GCF_032054795.1 Pantoea sp. CTOTU49201 | reverse complement strand
CGCCTTACGTTTGAGTAATGGCGCCCCCGCCGCCGCCTTGACGCTGCTGCAGCCCGAGTGCTGGCAGGCGCGTGAAACGCTGTGCGAAACGCTGATCAAAGCGCTAAACGGCGATGTGCTGCAGCTGTTACCCGCGCTAAACAGTGAAGATGTGGCCGAACGTCTCAGCTGGCTGATTTCGCTGCTGGTGGATGCGATGAAAGTGCAGCAGGGGGCCAGTCAGTGGCTGAGCAACGGCGATCGTCCAGATGTGGTTACGCAGTTGGCACAAAGAATGAATAGCAGTGCGCTCAACAGCAGTGCGCAGCAATGGATGCAGTGCCGCGAACAGCTGTTACATGTCGCTGCACTCAACCGAGAATTAATGTTGACCGATCGTTTACTCGCCTGGGGACGTTTACTGACTCCGGCAACGGTCGGCTAAGCAAAAAGAGAGCTCTATGTTTATTGTCGATTCCCACTGCCATCTTGATGGCCTCGATTATGAAAAACACCATCGCGATCTGGATGATGTCATTGCCAAAGCGGCGGCGCGCGATGTGAAGTTTATGCTGGCGATTGCCACCACCTTGCCGGATTACTACAAAATCAAACAGCTGGTAGGCGATCGTGAAAACGTCGCGCTGGCCTGTGGCGTGCATCCGCTCAATCAGGAAGCGCCGTACGACGTCGAAGAGTTCCGCCGTCTGGCCGCCGAGGATCGCGTGGTCGCGCTGGGTGAAACCGGACTGGATTACTTCTATCAGCAGGAAACAAAAGCGCAGCAGCAAGCCTCGTTTCGTGAGCACATTCGTACCGGTATCGCACTGAATAAACCGATCATTGTGCACACGCGTGATGCGCGTGAAGACACGCTCGCAATTCTGCGCGAAGAGCAGGTGGAGAAGTGTGGCGGCGTGCTGCACTGTTTTACCGAAGACAAAGAAACCGCAGCCAAATTGCTGGATCTTGGTTTTTATATCTCCTTCTCTGGCATTCTGACCTTCCGTAACGCCGAACAGATCCGTGATGCGGCGCGCTATGTGCCACTTGATCGCATGCTTGTAGAAACCGATTCGCCGTATCTGGCGCCGGTACCGCACCGTGGTAAAGAGAATCAGCCAGCGTTTACGCGTGATGTGGCAGATTACATGGCGGTATTAAAAGGCGTGGATATCGAAACCCTCGCCGCTGCCACCACTGAAAACTTCTCCCGCCTGTTCCACATCCCGATGAGTCGTCTCGGCGGCTAACCGCTTTATTTCAAACGCTGTAATTAATCAAAAATCACCCAACTGCACTGCGTCTGACTGGACGCAGGCAGTGATTTATTGCTGTTTATTAGCGCAAGTCAGTCAGAAATGACTGAAAGGAAGAGGCCGCTCTTAGCGAAATGTGATGGCCGTCAATTTAACAATTAGCGATTTATTTTACTCTTCGTAATAAATCAAAAGACGCTCAGCGTCACCCCGGCGAAGGATCCTCCCCCTAAGCCATGCGCACTGCGCAAAAAAATTGCACTCATACTCAGGAGTTTCTATGTTCAAGAACGCATTTGCGAACCTGCAGAAAGTAGGTAAATCGCTGATGTTGCCGGTATCGGTTCTGCCGATTGCCGGTATTTTGTTAGGTGTTGGTTCAGCAAACTTCAGCTGGCTGCCGGAAGTGGTTTCCCACGTCATGGCCGAAGCGGGTGGTTCGGTGTTTGCCAATATGCCGCTGATCTTTGCGATCGGTGTGGCGCTCGGCTTTACCAATAACGACGGCGTGTCTGCGCTGGCGGCTGTGGTTGCTTACGGCATCATGGTGAAAACCATGGCGGTGGTTGCGCCACTGGTACTGCATATGCCTGCCGGAGAAATCGAGGCCAAGCATCTGGCGGATACCGGTGTGCTCGGCGGAATCATCGCCGGTTCCATCGCGGCGTATATGTTTAACCGCTTCTACCGCATCAAACTGCCTGAGTATCTCGGCTTCTTTGCCGGCAAGCGCTTTGTGCCGATCATCTCCGGTCTGGCCGCGATTTTCACCGGTGTAGTGCTGTCATTCATTTGGCCGCCAATCGGTACTGCGATTCAGGACTTCTCACAGTGGGCAGCGTACCAAAACCCAGTCGTCGCCTTTGGCCTTTACGGTCTGATTGAGCGTTCGCTGGTACCGTTTGGTCTGCATCATATCTGGAACGTACCATTCCAGATGCAGATTGGTGAGTTCACCAATGCTGCAGGTCAGGTGTTCCACGGTGATATCCCACGTTACATGGCGGGTGACCCAACCGCAGGCAAACTGTCAGGCGGCTTCCTGTTCAAAATGTACGGTCTGCCAGCAGCAGCGATTGCGATTTGGCATACCGCTAAACCAGAAAACCGCGCCAAAGTGGGCGGCATCATGATCTCCGCCGCGCTGACCTCGTTCCTGACCGGTATTACCGAGCCAATCGAGTTCGCCTTCATGTTCGTGGCGCCAATTCTGTATGTGATCCACGCGATTCTGGCGGGCCTGGCCTTCCCAATCTGTATCTTGCTGGGTATGCGTGATGGCACCAGCTTCTCACACGGTCTGATCGACTTTATCGTGCTGAGCGGTAACAGCAGCAAAATCTGGCTGTTCCCGATTGTGGGTATCATCTACGGCCTGATTTACTACACCGTATTCCGTTTCCTGATTGTGAAACTGAATCTGAAAACCCCTGGCCGTGAGGACACCGCAATGGAGCAGAGCAGCGCAACCGGCAGCGAAATGGCTGGCAAACTGGTTACCGCGTTTGGTGGTAAAGAGAACATCACTAACCTTGATGCTTGTATCACGCGTCTGCGTGTGAGCGTGGCGGATGTGGGTAAGGTTGATCAGGCTGAACTGAAAAGCCTTGGTGCACGTGGTGTGGTAGTAGCAGGTTCAGGCGTTCAGGCGATCTTCGGCACCAAGTCCGATAACCTGAAAACTGAAATGGATGACTATATCCGCAGCATGTAACGATAAAGGGCAGGCAGAGCCGGTGCGATGAAGCGGCGTCAGATCGTAAAGACGCCATAAACCATCCCTGGGGCTCGGCCCAAGCCATCCCTGGCTTGGGACGCTTTACTCCTCTGCCGCCGCTTCATCGCACTTCACTTTCGGTGCGTAAAAATGCCCTCAAATGAGGGCATTTTTTATTTATAAATAAACCCGCAAATACTCCGTCAAACACAGCAGTGCCATCGCCTGACCATACGGCATTGAGGTGAGCGGTATCTGACGGTAATACTCCAGATCGCTGCCCATCGCCGTACCAAACGATACCTGCTTCAGTTCCCCATCCTCATCGATATTACCGATCACACCACACAACGCTTTCTCCGCCAGCGGTAAATAGGTGGGCGAAAGATAGTGTTTGCGCACCGCTTTAAGAATGCCATAGGCGAAACCGGCGGTGGCGGAGGCTTCAGGATAGCTGTTGGGATCGTCGAGCAGGGTGTGCCACAAACCGCTGCTGTGCTGACAGGTGCTCAGCGCCTTCACCTGGCTCTCCAGCACCTGCTGCAGGAAACGCCGCGTGGCATGCTGTTCCGGCCAGTTCATCATCTCGAGGAAATCAGGAATAACGATAGTCAGCCAGCTGTTGCCGCGCGCCCAACGCGCGTTGGCAAAATTGTGCCGCCCATCAAACGTCCAGCCGTGGAACCACAAACCGGTTTGGCGATCCATTAAATATTGGGTATGAATCAGAAACTGATAGCTGGCTTCTTCGACAAACTCCGGACGATCCAGCAGCTGACCAATCTTCGCCAGCGCCATCACGCTCATCATTAAGGTGTCATCCCACAGCTGCTGGGTGTTTTCATTGTTGTAGACGATGTGCTGCAAGCCGCCTTGCTCGGTACGCGGCATCTCATACATCACCCATTCTGCCCAACGCTCCAGCACCGGCCGCCATGCGGCATTTCGCGTCTCTTCATAGCGATACGCCAGCGTCAGGAACGGACAAACGGTATTGACGTTCTTGGTTGGCGTACCTTCCGCCAGTCGCGTACTGAACCAGTCATCGATAATCTTCAGCGTCTCTTGATCGCCGGTTTGCTGATAGTAGTGCAGCATGCCGTACAGGCCGATGCCGTGTGTCCATTCCCAACCGGCCCAGCCTTTGGTATCGATCACGCGGCCATCATCGAGGCGCAGTAAAAACTCGCCGCTGTGATCGGTAATATTCACCAGATTATGGGTTAGCCGCTGAATCAACTGCACCAGCTCAGTACGTGGCAACAGATATTCAGGCTGGCGCAGTAACGCGCTGTGCTTCACAGGAAATACAGTCATGGTTCATTCCTATCGTTAATCAGGGTAGAGAGAGAAGGTAAAGATCGTGGCTGAGTCGGCAGCGGCGGTGCGGCAGGCTTATGACGGTTGAGATACCCGACGTTGTTATTGCCCCACAGATTTTCATACGGCATGCCCGCCAGCATTTCGACCACTTCACGCGATTGCGGCGTAATGCGTTCCGGCACCACGCGTCCGGCTTCGCGCATTTTCAATGTCTCTTCGCGCAACACCGTGTGGGTTTGCAGGTTGAGTTTGAAGCGCAGTGAAATAATGAAGCCGCAGGCCAGCACGCAAAGTGTGCCCACGCTGAGGATCGCCAGAATGGTGTGGCCGACGGCCGCGACTTGTGTGTCCTTGCCGGAGGAGAAGCCCGCCAGCTGCAACACGATACCGACGAACATCACCGCACCTGCTTGTGAGGCTTTGCGCGTCAGCGTCATGATGCCGGCAAAAATGCCTTCGCGACGTTGGCCGGTAATCACTTCATCGACGTCAGCGATATAGGTGTAAGTATTCCACGGCACATAGTTGATGCCACCGCGACCAAGACCCGCAAGACCAGAAATCAGTACCAGCAGAGCGAAGTTGTCGTTCATGCCGGTGTACCATAATCCGGCGTAGGAGAGGGCGCTCAGACCAAACAGCACCACCACCATACGATAGGCAGGCGCAGGTCCTAGTCGGATACACAGCGGAATCATCGCCATCACCGCAATAAACTGCATCACCGCCATGGTGCCCATCAGGTTGGAGGCGATCTGCGCGCTTTGCATCAGCACAAACACCACATACCAGGTAAACACCGCGTTAAACACGTCCTGCGCGATATAGCCGCCGAGATACATGCCAAGATGCTGGCGGAAAATACGAATGCGCAGCGTTGAGGCCAGCTCGGTGTAGAGGCGTTTCAGGCTCTGCAGCAAGGTCAGCTGTGATTTTTCCTGCTCTGCGCGGCGTGATTCAGCAGAGAAATCGCTGGGATCGCGCTCCCATGTAAATAGCCACACCAGCGTTAACACCAGCGCACAAATCACCGAGAACACCAGGCTGGCGTAGAAGAAGGAGATCGGATTATCTTTGCCAAACCAGCCAATCAGCACGCCCGGCAGGAACGCCGCCAGAATGGCCGACAGCTGCGCCAACCCAATACGCGCGCCAGAGAAGCGGGTTTTCTGTTTGAAATCATCGGTCATCTCCGGCACCAGCGTTTCGTAGGGCACCAGAATCATGGTGTAGACCATATCGAACAGCAGATAAGTCAGCAGATACCACCAGAAACTCATGTCGCCAACCCACATCAGGCTGTAGCTGAACACGCACGGGATGCCGAGCAGAATGAAGAATTTGCGGCGGCCAAAGCGCTTGCCGAGCCAGGTCGAACCAAAGTTATCGGTCAGGAAACCCATCAGCGGGCTCACCACCGCATCCAGCACGCGGGCGGCGGCGAAAATGAAGGTCGCCTGAATCGGCGAGAGCCCACAAAAGGTGGTGTAAAAGTAGAGCAGCCAGGCGGCGGTTAACGCCGTGGTGCCTGCACCGAGGAAATCCCCGGACCCATAGGCCAGATAATGACCCAGGCCAATCTTACGAGAGCGCATGGCAGGTTCTCCTTGAATTAGTCGGTAAACACATCCCTCATCACTCCGTACAACTTGCTCGGATTGGATTGAAAGTAGAGCGGCTTAAGCGTGCAAACCTTCGTGATTTCGCAATGACTTTCTGGTGGATGGCAAAATCACAAAGAAAATGGCGTGATATCTCTAATTTATAAAACAGCGTTTCATTTTTGTGGTTAATGAGATGTTAGAAATGCGAGTTGCAGCACAATGCGTGGCAAAGGGAGAAAACGGCTTAAAGGCAGTCATTTAATACAGGAAATGTGGTCCTGAGGTTGAAAGAAATGGAATTCCTCACGCATACTGCCTGACTGAACTCAGGCTTAAGGAAATGCACCATGGCTGAAGAAACCATTTTCAGTAAAATCATCCGTCGCGAGATCCCCGCCGACGTGGTTTATCAGGACGAACTGGTCACCGCCTTCCGTGATATCGCGCCCAAAGCGCCTACCCATATTCTGATCATCCCCAACGTATTGATTCCCACCGCCAACGATGTGCAGGCAGCACACGAGCAGGCGCTGGGCCGGATGATCACCGTGGCCGCCAAAATTGCGCGTGATGAAGGCATTGCCGAAGATGGCTATCGTCTGATCATCAACTGCAACAGCCATGGCGGTCAGGAGGTTTATCACATCCATATGCATTTGGTCGGCGGTCAGCCGCTGGGCCCAATGCTGGCCATCTAACTCAGGCGGACAAATTGATGCGTCAATGGCTGAGTGGCTTGCTGTTGCTGACCCTTGCAGGTTGCAGCAGCGATAAGCCGATGATTAATACCTCGCAGTCGCTGGTGATGGAATCGTCAGTATTATCCGCGGGCATTATTACCGATGATCCTAAGTTGACCGAGCAAGATGGTCAGCAGCGTGCCATGAGCGTGTTGTACAACCAGCGGGAAACGCCGGTGAAAGTGCACTATCGTTTCTATTGGTACGACGACAAAGGATTGGAAATCACGCCGGAAGAGCCAGCGCAGAGCCAGATCGTTCCGGCGCACGGCAGCGTAGAAGTGGCCTCACAAATGGGCAATCCGACCGCCAGTAAGGTGCGTCTCTATCTTTATCTTTGAGGAGTAAGCTGTGATTCGCAGTGTAAAACGTTCGGGCGCGTTGTTATTTGCGCTAATGCTCACCGGTTGTGTGGTGAAACAACAGACGCCAGCGCCGGTAGAACCCACGCAGCCGACCACGCCAACGCAGCCGGTTGAACCGACGCCGCAGCCGGTGCCGCCACCAGAAACCGTGCCGCAGCCACCGAAGCTGAAAACCATTAACTGGGATGCCAGCGTCCAGCCGTTAGTCGGCAAGATGGTGCAATCTTCAGGTGTGAATCCTGGCAGTGTGCTGCTGGTGGATCGGATCAAGAACAGCACCAACGGCGCGCTGCAAACTGATAAAGCCACCGATGCGATTCAGAATGCGCTGGCCAACAACGGCAAGTTCACGCTGATCACTCCGGAACAGCTGGCGCAGGCCAAGCAGACGCTGGGCTTATCGCCGGATGACAGCCTCAACTCGCGCAGTAAAGCGATTGGTCTGGCGCGCAACGTTAACGCGCAGTATGTGCTGTACAGCAATGCGCAGGGCGATGTGAAAGCACCAACGCTGCAAATGCAGCTGATGCTGGTACAAACCGGTGAAATCATCTGGTCAGGAAACGGTGTTGCTCAACCCTGATCCCCAGCTGCAAAACCTGCTTCAGCAACAATGGCCGACGGCGCAAGCTGCCGGTCATTTTTTCGCGCTGCCGGGACTGAGCGGGCAAAGCGTGCGCGTGCAGATGCCGCAGGGCGAGTTGCTGGCGCGCCGTGCGCCGCCGCAGCCGATCCCGTTTGTCGATCGCCAGCGCGAATACCGCATCCTGCAGCAGTTCAGGCATGCAGAGCTCGGGCCGCAGCCGCTGGCGTGGCGCGATCCCTGGCTTCTGCAAAGCTGGTTGCCGGGCGAGGTGCTCACCTCCGCGCAGTTCAACGCGCAGCGGGAGGCGATTGTGGCGCTGCTGCAGCGCCTGCATCAACAGCCGCTCACCGGCTATCGTTTACGATTAGCGCCGCTGCTGCAGCGTTATTGGCAACTTTGCCAGCAGCGTCACTGGCGCTGGCAGCGTCGTCTGCAACGCTTATTACAGCAGGGCGAACCACAGCCGCTGCGCCTGGCACCGCTGCATATGGATGTCCACGCCGGCAACCTGATTGCCACGCCTGCCGGTTTACGCCTTATCGACTGGGAATATGCCGCCGATGGCGACGTGGCGCTGGAGCTGGCGGCGGTGTGTGCGGTTGATGGCGATACGCGTTCAGCGTGGATTGCCGATTACGCCGCGCGCGCGCAGCTGAATGAACAGGCACTGGCGCGCCAGATGCAGCGCTGGCAGCCGTGGCTGCAACTGCTGATGGCCAGCTGGTATCAGTTGCGCGCCGAGCAGAGCCAGGATGACACCTTACAACAGTTGGCGCAGGCCAGCTGGCACGACCTTTAACGTAGGATTTTAATCATGACCATGAACACGCCTGGACCGCTGATGCTCGACGTCGAAAGCTATGAGCTCGACGCCGAAGAACGCGAAATTCTGCAGCATCCGCTGGTAGGCGGACTGATTCTGTTTGCCCGCAACTTCCACGATGTCGATCAATTGGCAGAGCTGGTGCGCCAGATTCGCGCCGCGTCGCGCCATCGTCTGGTGGTCGCGGTGGATCAGGAAGGCGGGCGCGTGCAGCGTTTCCGCGACGGCTTCACGCAGCTGCCGGCCATGCAATCCTTCGCCGCGCTGCACGATCTCAATAGCGCGGGTGAACTGGCGCAGCAGGCGGGATGGCAGATGGCGTCGGAAATGATCGCCATGGACATCGACATCAGTTTCGCGCCGGTGCTCGACATTGGTCACATCAGCGCGGCAATTGGCGATCGTTCGTTCCATGAAGATCCGGCTATCGCCCTGCAGGTGGCGCGTCGCTTTATTAACGGCATGCATGAAGCTGGTATGAAAACCACCGGCAAACACTTCCCCGGTCACGGTGCGGTCAGCGCGGATTCGCATAAAGAGACGCCGCGCGACAACCGCGACGCTGCCACGCTGCGTCAGCATGACATGGCGATCTTTAAGCAGTTGATCGATGAGCAACTGCTCGATGCGGTGATGCCAGCGCACGTTATCTATACTGAGGTGGATCCGTTGCCCGCCAGCGGTTCGCCATACTGGCTGCAAACCGTGTTGCGCCAAGAGCTCAGCTTCAACGGCGTAATTTTCTCCGACGATTTGTCGATGGAAGGTGCCGCCGTGATGGGCAGCTACGCCGAACGCGCACAGCAGTCGCTGAATGCCGGTTGCGATATGATCCTGGTGTGCAATCAGCGCGCCGGCGCGGTGAGCGTGCTGGATAACTTGACGCCGATCGGGGCAGAGCGCGTGACGCAGTTATACCATCAAGGGCGTTTTACCCGTCAAAGCCTGCTGGCAAGCGAGCGCTGGCGGCAAAATCAGCGTCAGCTCAGCGCATTGCAAGAGCGCTGGCTGGCGCACAAAGCTTCGGGCAGATAAGCCGCGCTGCCCGGATTTATTCCACGCTGAGGAAAATCATGATCATCTATCTGCACGGTTTTGATTCCAACAGTCCGGGCAACCATGAAAAGGTGCTGCAGCTGCAGTTTATTGACCCGGACGTCAGATTAGTCAGCTACAGCACTCGCCATCCCAAACATGACATGCAGTTTCTGCTGAAAGAGTGCGACAAGCTGCTGCAACAGGGCGACGATGCGCATCCGCTGATTTGTGGAGTTGGGTTGGGTGGCTACTGGGCCGAGCGCATTGGCTTCCTGTGTGGCATGCGTCAGGTGATCTTCAATCCCAATCTTTTCCCGTTTGAGAACATGGAAGGCAAAATCGATCGCCCGGAAGAGTATCTCGATATTGCTACCAAGTGCGTGAATGATTTCCGCGAGAAGAACCGCGAAAAGTGTCTGGCGATTTTGTCTCGTCAGGATGAAGCGCTGGATAATCAGCGCAGCGCGGCGTATCTGCAGCCGTTTTATGAAATCATCTGGGATGAAGCAGCCAGCCACAAATTCAAGAACATCGCGCCGCATTTACAGCGCATCAAAGCCTTCAAACTCCTCGCCTGACCGTCAGTGCGCCGTGTGACGCGGCGCATAAAATGTGTAACATTCTGATAATGCTGCTGAAAGATTGATGTACATCAATTTTCTTATGTGATGTCTTTGACGCCGTGATATTCTGCCCTCAGCTCGCGATTTAACGTCGCCAACCCTATGTTTATTAAGGTTTTTATTAACCATTGATTAACTATTGGTTTACAACTTTGAGGGGGTCTTTGTTGACTACATCTATGGAAAAAATCGTTATCATCGGCGGTGGTGCTGGCGGCTTAGAGCTGGCAACGCAGCTCGGTCACAAGCTGGGACGCAAGAAAAAGGCCGAGATCATTCTGGTCGATCGTAATCACAGTCATCTGTGGAAACCGCTGCTGCATGAAGTGGCAACCGGTTCGATGGATGAAGGGATTGATGCGCTGAGCTATCTGGCGCACGCGCGTAATCACGGCTTCCAGTTCCAGCTGGGATCGCTGACGCAAATCAACCGTGAAAACAAAACCCTTGAGCTGGCTGAAATTCGCGATGCGGAAGGCGCGTTGTTAGTGCCGCAGCGTGAGCTGGCCTACGATCGCCTCGTTATCGCGCTTGGCAGCACCTCAAATGACTTCGGCACGCCGGGCGTGAAAGATCACTGCATCTTCCTTGATAACCCGCATCAGGCGCGTCGTTTCCACAACGAAATGCTCAACCTGTTCCTGCGTTTCTCGGCCAGCGAAGGCAGCCTGGAAAAAGTCAACATCGCCATTGTCGGCGGCGGCGCCACCGGCGTGGAACTCTCTGCGGAACTGTATAACGCGGTGAAACAGCTGCACAGCTATGGCTACAAAGGTCTGGATAGCAGCTCGCTGAACGTCACGCTGGTGGAAGCCGGTGAACGCATTCTGCCTGCGCTGCCACCGCGTATCTCGGCGGCGGCGCATCAGGAGCTCACCAAACTTGGCGTGCGCGTGTTGACGCAAACCATGGTCACCAGCGCCACCGAAAACGGCTTGAATACCAAAGGCGGCGAATTCAT
>NZ_DAMBSA010000124.1:0-11052 GCF_032054795.1 Pantoea sp. CTOTU49201 | reverse complement strand
GTACCAACGCGTAAACATCAGTTCGCCTCTGCGCTGAACTATGAGATCGCCAAAACCCTGAACGCAGAAATCGTCTTCGTGATGTCGCTGGGCAACGATTCTCCGGCGCAACTGAAAGAGCGTATCGAACTGACGCAAAGCAGCTTTGGCGGCAGCAAGAACAAAAACATCACTGGCGTGATCATCAACAAACTCAATGCGCCGGTGGATGAACAAGGCCGTACGCGCCCGGATCTGTCAGAGATTTTCGATGACTCCACTAAAGCCAGCATCGCCAACATCGATCCTAAGCAGCTGTTTGCGAACAGCCCGCTGCCGGTATTGGGTTGTGTGCCGTGGAGCTTTGATCTGATTGCTACCCGCGCCATCGATATGTGCCGTCACCTGAACGCCGATATCATCAACGAAGGTGAAATACAGACGCGCCGTGTGAAATCCGTGACCTTCTGTGCGCGTAGCATTCCGCACATGCTGGAGCACTTCCGTCCGGGTTCACTGCTGGTGACTTCCGCCGATCGTCCAGATGTGCTGGTTGCCGCCTGTTTGGCCGCGATGAATGGCGTTGAAATCGGTGCGGTGCTGTTGACCGGTGGTTATCAGATTGAAGCGCCAATCGCACGCCTGTGCGAACGTGCGTTCCAGACCGGCCTGCCTGTGTTTATGGTGAAAACCAACACCTGGCAGACGTCACTGAGCCTGCAGAGCTTCAACCTCGAAGTACCGACTGACGATACGCAACGCATCGAGAAAGTGCAGGAGTACGTGGCCAGCTTCATCAATGAAGATTGGGTGGAATCGCTGACCGCAACGTCCGAGCGCAGCCGTCGCCTGTCTCCTCCGGCATTCCGTTACCAGCTCACCGAGCTGGCGCGCAAAGCCGGCAAACGCATCGTGCTGCCAGAAGGCGACGAGCCACGTACTGTCAAAGCCGCAGCGATTTGCGCCGAACGTGGTATCGCCACCTGTGTGCTGCTCGGCAACCCGGAAGAGATTCAGCGTGTTGCGGCTGCGCAGGGCGTTGAACTCGGCAAAGGCATCGTGATTGTCGATCCAGAAGTGGTACGCGAAAACTACGTGCCGCGTCTGGTTGAGCTGCGTAAGAGCAAAGGCATGACCGAAGTGGTGGCGCAGGAGCAGCTGGAAGACAATGTGGTGCTCGGCACCATGATGCTGGAAAGCGGCGAAGTTGATGGTCTGGTATCCGGCGCGGTTCACACCACGGCTAACACCATTCGTCCACCGCTGCAGCTGATCAAAACCGCGCCAAACAGCTCGCTGGTGTCGTCGGTGTTCTTCATGCTGCTGCCGGAGCAGGTTCTGGTGTATGGCGACTGCGCCATCAACCCGGATCCCAATCCAGAACAGCTGGCAGAAATCGCGATTCAGTCTGCCGATTCAGCTAAGGCCTTCGGTATCGATCCACGCGTCGCGATGATCTCCTACTCCACCGGTAACTCCGGTGCCGGTAGCGACGTTGAGAAAGTGCGTGAAGCTACGCGCATCGCGCAGGAAAAACGCCCGGATCTGGTGATCGATGGTCCGCTGCAGTACGACGCCGCGATTATGGAAGACGTCGCCAAATCCAAAGCGCCAAACTCTGCGGTTGCAGGTCGCGCTACCGTGTTTATCTTCCCGGATCTGAACACCGGCAACACCACTTACAAAGCGGTACAGCGTTCTGCCGACCTGATCTCCATCGGGCCGATGCTGCAAGGCATGCGTAAGCCGGTGAACGACCTGTCACGCGGCGCCCTGGTGGATGACATCGTCTACACCATCGCATTAACGGCGATTCAATCCCAGCAGGCCGAAGGCTAATCCCTTCCCCGCCCGGCAAAAAAGCATGCACTTCGGTGCGTGCTTTTTTTTTGCCCTGCACTTCACTGGCATAAACCCTGCGCTGCGCTAACACTGATTGAAGTCTGCCGCTAATTGCGAGGTGAATAATGAGCAACAGTGATGTGCACAGCCGTCGTTTACAAGCCACGCCGCGTGGCGTAGGTGTGATGTGTGATTTCTATGCGGTGAAAGCCGAGAACGCCACGGTGTGGGATCAGCATGGCCGCGAATACACCGATTTTGCCGCAGGCATCGCGGTGCTTAACACCGGGCATCGTCATCCGAAAGTGATGGCGGCGGTGCATCAGCAACTTGAATGCTTTACCCACACCGCATTTCAAATCATCCCTTATGAGAACTACATCCATCTCGCTGAACGGCTAAATGCGTTGGTACCGATTAACGGCGCGGTGAAAACCACCTTTTTCTCAACCGGTGCAGAAGCGGTCGAAAACGCGGTGAAAATTGCGCGCGCGGCCACCGCTCGTCCCGGCATCATCGCCTTCACCGGCGCGTTTCACGGCCGCACCAATATGACAATGTCACTAACCGGTAAAGTGGTGCCGTATAAAACCGGCTTCGGCCCCTTCGCCAGCCCGGTGTTTCACGCGCGCTATCCCAACGCGCTGCACAACGTCACCGTTAGTGATGCGCTCGACAGCCTGGAAGCGATTTTCCGCAGCGATATCAGTCCGCAGCAGGTGGCGGCCATTATCTTTGAACCGGTTCAGGGCGAAGGCGGTTTCTACAGTGCGCCGCCAGAGTTTGTCGTAGCACTGCGTGAGTTATGCGATCGTCACGGCATTCTGCTGATCGCCGATGAGATTCAGAGCGGTTTTGCGCGCACCGGCAAGCTGTTCGCCAGCGACTATTACGCGGTAAAGCCCGATCTCATCACCATGGCGAAAAGTCTGGCCGGCGGTTTCCCGCTCTCGGCGGTGTCGGGACGCGCGGAAGTCATGGACGCGCCTGAACCTGGCGGCCTGGGCGGAACCTATGCTGGCAGTCCACCGGCGATTGCGGCTGCGCTGGCGGTGTTAGAGATCATCGAAGAGGAAGCGCTGTGCAGCCGCGCCAATCAATTAGGCAGCCGATTAAAACAGGCGTTACAGCGTGCGGAGTGTAAAGCGCTGGTGGAGATACGCGGATACGGCTCGATGATAGCGGCGGAATTCAATGATGCGGCGGATAAGCCGTCGGCGGAGATTGCCAGAGCTATTCAGCAGCAGGCGCTGGAGCAAGGTTTGATTCTGCTAACCTGCGGCGTGTACGGTAACGTGATTCGCTTCCTCTATCCGCTGACCATTCCCGATGCGCAGTTCGAGGATGCTTTGACGCTGTTGACGGGTATTCTGCGGGAACATTAACAATGTGTATAAGGTCGCCATAAATGGCGACCCTACGGCATGATTATGCTTCGCTGCTCTGTTTACGACGAGCAGCATCGCTGTTACGGCTCAGCCACAATGACAACGCCTTAAGCGAATCATCGGTGAACTCGTCACAGCGCGCGGTGATCTCTTCCGGCGTCATCCAGAAGATCTCGTCTACTTCCTCTTCCTGCATGGCAAACGGACCATGGGAAACGCAGCTGAACAGCCCGCCCCATACGCGGCAATGCTGATCTTCAAAGTAGAACTGTCCATGCTCGGCGAACGGAACGGCCGCAATACCCAACTCCTCTTCCGCTTCACGACGTGCCGATTCCAGCAGGTCTTCCCCGCTCTGCACCACGCCACCGGCAGTGGCATCCAGCATACCCGGCATGAAGTCTTTGATTTCAGTGCGACGCTGCACCAGAATTTTGCCCATGCCATCGTGCACCACAATATAGGTCGCGCGATGACGCAGACACTGCGCACGCATCTGCGCACGGCTGGCCTGCGCAATGACTTCGTTCTCTTCGTTAACGATATCAACCCACTCGATACCGTCACCTGCCGTTTGATCCACCATCCGTAACCCTTTCTGTTTTCGGCGTGCCCAGCACGCGCCTGTTTGCCATGCTTTATTAGAATAGGCGGTAAGGTAAAGCGTTCTTTTCGCCATCGCAAGGCGCATCGTGCTCAGCGTGTTTTACCGGATTCCGCTAACCAAAGTTGCACCGAAGCACGCTGCCACTGGAACTCAGCATAGTGTTGCAGCTTCACCGGCAACGCATCGCCGTGTAGCGCCAGACGATTAATCATCACGGCTAAATCGGTATCCGCAATCGACCATTCGCCAAACAGATTTTGCTGTCCGTCAGGCAAAAGGCGCTGCAACGCAGCAATGAGTTTATTAGCGGCTTGCTCACCGGCTGGCGTAAGCGGCGCAAAGCGTTCGCCGGCGAACAGCACTTCAGTGGGGCGCTCGGAGCGCAGCGCCATCAAATCGCTGCGCAGCCACGCCTGCACTTCGCGCGCATGCGCCCGTTTCTCGCAATCGCGCGGATAAAGGCGCTCGAACTCTGGCGCCGGAAAACGCTCTTCCAGATACTCGGCAATCGCTGAAGATTCCGTCAGCAGCACATCATCGATTTGCAGCGTAGGCACGCGGCAGGTCAGCGACAACGCGCGGTATTCCTCATCCCACTGCGCATTCTGCGATAAATCGACGCGCTTCAGGGTGAAGGGAATGCCCTTCTCGGTTAGCGCAACATAAACCGACATGGCGTAAGGACTGAAAAAGCAGGAATCTGACCACAAGGTAATGGTTGGATAATTCATTGGCTGCCTCAGGAAAGCGTCAGGTGTGCATCATGTTTACCGATTTTTATTTGTGAAGGCAATGGTGCGCTGGTCGGATCTTTAGCTGCTAAGACCAGCGCTGACTTTTCCTTTTTCTTCATAAGCGTAAGCCGAGTCACGCCGCGCGCACGCTTCTCTTCTATGCTCAATCTGAGCAGATAAAAAATGACAAGGAGGCTCAACATGCATTTACTGATCACCGGCGGCACCGGCCTGATTGGCCGCCACTTAATCCCGCGTCTGTTGCAGCTTGGCCATCAGGTGAGCGTTGTTACGCGTGATGTGGCCGCCGCACGCGAGAAACTCGACGCCAGCGTAGCGCTGTGGTCCGGCATTAATCAGCAAACCGATTTAAACGGCATTGATGGCGTTATCAATCTCGCCGGCGAACCGATCGCCGATAAACGCTGGACCGAACAGCAGAAGCAGCGTCTGTGCGAAAGCCGCTGGCAGATTACCGAGCAGTTGGTTTCGCTGATTCACGCCAGCAGCAATCCCCCACAATTTTTGATTTCCGGCTCGGCTACCGGTTTTTATGGCGATACCGGCGATCTGGTGCTGACCGAAGAGGATCCGGGGCACGACGAGTTTACCCATGCGCTGTGCGCCCGTTGGGAGCAATTGGCGCTGACTGCGCAGAGCGATCGCACCCGCGTTTGTCTAATGCGAACTGGCGTGGTGCTGGCGAAGGAAGGTGGCGCGTTATCGAAGATGAAACTGCCGTTTAAGCTTGGCGTCGGCGGCCCGATTGGCAGCGGCAAACAGTATCTGCCGTGGATTCACATCGACGATTTGGTTAACGCGATGCTGTGGTTGATCGACCATGCTGAACTGCGCGGCCCTTTCAACATGGTTGCGCCCTATGCGGTGCGCAATGAGCAGTTCGCCGCCACGCTCGGCCATGTGATGCATCGCCCAGCCTTTATGCGCACGCCAGCCAGCGCCATCAAGCTGATGATGGGTGAATCGGCGGTGTTGGTGCTCGGCGGACAACATGTGTTGCCGAAGCGCTTAGAGGAGTCAGGCTTTGGTTTTCGCTGGTACGACTTAGAGGAAGCCTTGCGGGATGTCGTGTAGGGTCGCCATTAATGGCGACCTGGTTAAACTAACTCCGCTGCTGCACAACACGTGATTTCAACGCAGCCGGTTCGCGCGTATGTCCCGGCTGCGGCACACGAATAATAAAGGTCAGCACCCCAGCAAACACATACAGCGCGGTATACGCCCACACCACGCCAACGATATCGAAAAACGGCAACATCACCGAAGCGATCGCAGGCGCAACAAAGTTACTCAGTCCAGCCGACAGATTGTAAATGGATACCGCAGCACCTTTATGATGCGGCTCCAGCGTTGGAAACACCGCAGTCATCGGCACAAAGGCCGCAACAAAAACCCCCAACATCACCGCCGGAATCAACGCCACCCAGAAGTTATGCCCGGCATACAGCGGCAGGTAGTAAAACGCCAGACTGGAAATGGCCATACCGAGGCAGCCAAACCAGCGCACCTGTCGGATCCAACCCAATTTCTCGCCGGTAATGCCCCAGAAGATGTTGGTAAAAATGGTGACGAAGAAGAATACCGCCCAGACCTGCAGCCACTCGGAAACGGTAAAACCAAGGCGATCAACGAATAGCAGCGGCATGATAATGGCGAAACCAAACAACGACAGCGTGTTAATGATGCGAATCAGGCAGGCATAAAACACGTGCTGGTTGGTAAACAGAATGGTTACCGCGCGCGACATTTCGGTCATTTTGTCGCGCATCGGCAAATTGACGCGCGAACGGTCAACCGGCACATGACGCAAGCTGAAGTAAGCCAGCACGCCACCGCAGGCAACCCAAATGATCGCCAGCCACAGCGTACCGGTTTCGCCCAGCATCGGGATGGTCAGACTCGGCAAATAGCTGCCGACCACACCGATGCCGACTGAATACATTGCCCAGAACCAACCGGTGGCGGCCGCCAGTTTTTCACGCGGCAGCACCTGCACCAGCATCATCATGAATGAATAGATAAATAGCGGATACGCCAGACCGCGAATGCCGTAGAACAGCACCATCAGCGGATAGTTGCGCATGCCAAGACCCAGCGACATAAACAGCGTGTGCATCACGATCCACAGCACGAAGCCAATCATCATCGCTCGCTGGGGCGTAATCAGTTCCGCCACCACGCCCGATGCCCAGGCTGCTAATGCTGCCGCCAATCCATAGAAGGTAAACACCACCGCTGACTGCGCCGGCGTGAAGCCCATATCTGTGATATGCCGTGACAGGAACGCCATTTCAAAGCCGTCACCCGCCATAAAAATAGCGATGGCGAGGAAGCCCCAGAACATCTTTTTCGGTAAGCCAAACCAGTAATCATTCGATTGCATCTCACTCATCCTCTGTTTGGAATTATTCAGGTAGCAATGCTCGCGCCTGCTGCTGTTGGTCATAAAGCGTGCGGAACAGCTGCAATCGCTGCTGCAGTACCTTGCCGCGTGCGGCATCGGGCTGATAACGCGCCTGCACCGGCGGTTTGAGGCAAACGTCGCTCTCCACACCGCCAGCGGCCAGCCACGCCAGACGCGCAGCTCCTAAAGCGCCGGACGCGCTGGCGGGATGCGTGACGATCGGCAGTTGCAGCACATCGGCGATCAACTGCGCCCACAGCGTGCTGCGCGCCCCGCCGCCGGTCAGGCTGCACTGCTGAATCTGGCGCTGCGCATCACCGAGCACCGCGAAACCGTCGGCCAGACCAAATGCCACGCCTTCAATCACCGCGTAGCCGAGCAGCGCGCGTGGCGTTTCATGGCGCAGATTGAAGAAGGAACCGGAGGCGTCAGGATCGTTGTGCGGTGTGCGTTCACCGGAGAGATAGGGCAGGAAAACCGGCGCATGCCGCCGCTGTTCTTCGCTGAGCTGTGCCATCTCTTCCATTAGTTGGCTTTCGTTCACTGACAGAAGATTGCACAGCCAGCGCAGGCAACTGGCGGCACTGAGCATCACGCTCATCTGATGCCAGCGTCCGGGCAAGGCGTGGCAGAAAGCGTGCACGCCCGATTGCGGATCGGCCAGTAAGCGATCGTTGACCACAAAGATCACGCCGGAGGTTCCCAGCGAGATAAAGGCATCGCCCGGATTGACCGCGCCAACGCCGACTGCCGAAGCAGCATTGTCGCCAGCGCCGCCCGCCACGCAGACCGCGGCCGACAAGCCCCATTCACTTGCCAGATCGGCTTTTAATGTGGCGCTGACTGCGCTGCCTTCCACTAACTCCGGCATGTTGGCGCGCGTCAGTCCGGTGATGGCCAGCAGTTCGTCGGACCAGTCGCGTTTTGCTACGTCGAGCCACAACGTGCCCGCCGCATCTGAAGGTTCACTGACAAAGCGTCCAGTCAAACGCCAGCGCAGATAATCTTTCGGCAGCAGCACTTTGTCGATGCGACGAAAAATCTCTGGCTCATGTTCTGCCACCCAGCGCAGTTTGGGTGCGGTAAAGCCCGGCATGATCATATTGCCGCTAATTTGCATCATCTCTGGATGTTGCCTGCTCAACGCTTCACACTGCGGCGCGCTGCGCGTGTCATTCCACAGAATGCACGGACGCAGCACCTCGCCCTGCGCATCCAGCAGCACCGCGCCGTGCATTTGTCCCGACAAGCCAATGGCGCGAATCTCGCTCCACGCCTGTGCAGCCTGCTGGCGTAATCCAGCAAGCACTTCACCGCACGCCTGCCACCAGCGTTCTGGATCCTGCTCCGCCCAATGCGCATGTGGGCGCTGCACGTTGAGCGTGGCGTGATTCGAGGCGAGGATCTCGCCCTGCGCATTGATGATCAGCGCTTTGAGCTCCGAGGTGCCAATATCAATTCCCAGATACATGTTGCGCTCCTTACACCGCGGCCAGCGCGCGTTCTGGCTGTTTCAGCCACAGCTGCAGATCCGCCACGCTGCGCGTCACCAACGCATGAAACGCCTTGTCCTGTGCCAGCTCGCCAAACAGCGCGCTATCGCTGAGGAAAGCGTTCAATGCATCGGAGCGGCTAAACTGCTGGCGCAGCGCATCGGCTTGCAGCACGCCATCCTGATAGGTGTAAGGCAAATCATCACTGGCCCAGCGTTGCAGAAACAGGAAGAACAGCGCAGGCAGCACGGCGGTGGCCGCCGGTTCTGCGCCGCGCTGATAGCATTCGCGCAGTGTTGGCGTCACCATGCCGGGGATTTTCGACAAACCATCCGCGCCAACACGCTGATTGGTGTCTTTGATGTAGGGATTACTAAAGCGTGCCAGAACCACATCGCGGTACTCGGCTAAATCCAGCGGGCTGGGCGACAGCGATGGCATCACATCCTGCGTCACGTAGTCATATGCCAGTTGATAGATGGTTGGCTGACGCGTGCTGTCATCGATGTAACTGAGGCCAATCAGCGTGCCTGCCCAGGCAATCGCCGCATGCGTTGCGTTGAGGATACGGATTTTCGCCTCTTCCCACGGCAATACCGATTCCACCAGTTCAACGCCAACCCTCTCCAGCGCCGGGCGACCGGCAATGAAGTCATCTTCAATCACCCATTGAATAAAGGATTCGGCCATCACCGCCGCGCCATCGTCTTTACCGGTGGCGGCCTTGACGCGCTCAGCCACATCCGGCGTTGGGCGCGGCGTAATGCGATCCACCATGGTATTGGGCGACGTGCTATTTTCGCGCACCCAATTCGCTAATGCGTTATCGCCTTTGGCCGCAAGAAACGCGAGGAAGCCGTGACGGAAACGTTCGCCGTTGTGGCGCAGGTTATCGCAGTTGAGCAGCGTAACCGGCGCGCCACCGTTCGCCACGCGCTGCGTGAGGATCCGCGCCAGCGCGCCATAAATCGTGCGGATGTCGCCTTTCACATCGGCCTGCACATCCGGCTGCGTGAGGTCCAGTTCGAACTCCGGCGTCAAATAGTAACCGGCTTCAGTGACGGTAAAACCGATCACACGGGTTTCACTTTTCGCACCCTGCTCAACCAGCGCGCTGATATTGCTATCCCACGGCAGGATTTTACGCAGTGAAGTGATGGTTTCGTAGGCCCGTTCGCCGTCTGGCGTCACGGTTTCCAGCACATACTCGCCGTCTTGCTCAGCGAGTTGCTGCAGCAATGGCGCGGCATCCTCGCGGATATTGCCGAGAGCGATGCTCCAGTTATCATCGCCCTGCTCACGTAATTTATGCAGATACCACGCCTGATGAGCACGGTGAAAAGAACCTGCGCCGATATGCATCCACACTGATTGATTAGTCATAGCCGCCTCAAAATAAACATTTGCCACGATTAAGGGCATTTGCCCGATGACGCGTAGCATAGTGCGAGCCAGCAGCCATGTTCTGCGAGCTAAATCACAATTAATACTTTTGCTCTTTTTTAGGGCTTTTGCTCAGTTAACACTTAACCGGCATCTCGCGTTAACATGGCGCACCGGTTTTGACGGAACAGCGCGATGAGCAGAGAAGAGAAAAAACAAGAACTGGCAGCACGTGCGGCCTGGATGTATTACGTGGCGGGCGTTACACAGCAGGAGATTGCGCGCGCATTAGGATTGTCGCGTCAGGTGGCGCAGCGTTTGGTCTCCAGCGCGCGTGAAATGGGCATGGTCAGCGTAAAGATCGATCATCCCGTCACCCACTGTTTGCATCTGGCGCGTGAAGTGCAGGAGAAGTTTGGCCTGCAACTGTGTCGCGTGGTGCCTTCTGCCAATCTGGATGATGACGCTATTCAGCAGATGCTGGCAGTTGAAGGCGCGGCGGTGATGGCGCAATACATCAGCGAGGAGCAACCTCAGGTGTTTGGCATTGGTTCCGGTAAGACGCTGCGCTCGATGATCGATGTGCTTCCCTGGGTTGAGCGACCACAGCATCAATGTGTGTCAATGATTGGCGCGATTGCGCGGGACGATTCGGGTACGCGTTACGACGTGCCGCTGAAGATGGCGGAGAAGATGCAGGGCAAATATTTCTTCATCCCTGCGCCGCTGTATGCGGATACGCCCGAGGACAAAGCGATGTGGATTCAGCATCAGGTTTACCAACGCGTGACACAGCGTGCATTGCAGGCGGATGTGGCCTTCGTCGGCATTGGTGAAGTGCAGCCCGGCTGCCCGCTGCATGCCGAAGGCTTTATCACCGATGCGCAAGTTGCAGCGCTCAACGCGCTCGGCGTGGTGGGGGAAATGCTTGGTCACTTTTTCAATCAGCAAGGTGAACGCGTGTTGGGTGAAACCGATGAGCTGCTCACCAGCGTGTTGCTGGAGAGTAAGACGCAACGCCAGATTATTGGCTTTGCCGGCAGCGAACGTAAATATCCGGCGATCCGCGCCGCGCTGCAGGGCGGCTGGGTGTCAGGTCTGGTGACCGATGAGGATACAGCGCTGAGGTTGTTGCGGGAATAAAAGGGTGCGCATGAAGGTACAAACCGGGCTGATGGGTAACACTTTAGACCGGGCACAT
>NZ_DAMBSA010000123.1:0-11075 GCF_032054795.1 Pantoea sp. CTOTU49201 | reverse complement strand
CGAGATTCGCCGCGCGGAAAAGATTGAAAGCCGACAAGGTGCCGAACTCAAAGTAGGTCAGTGAAATGTCACCGCGCCCGGCTTCAATCGCGGCAAAACTGGCGCTGTGCTGCGCTTCATCCAGTTCAGCGCCCTGCACACGAACACGTTCGGTGTAACGCACCAGATGGGGCGAGCTGTAAACGCCCACGCGATAGCCCGCAGCCATCAACAGCGTTTCCAGTGTGCGACAGGTGGTGCCTTTGCCGTTGGTACCGGCGACGGTGAAGACAAAAGGAGCGGGTTTGAGCAGGTCGAGGCGTGCGGCGACGCGTTGAATACGATCCAGACCCAGTTCAATGGCCTGCGAGTGCAGATGCTCAAGATAATGAAGCCACGTGGCCAAAGGCGACGTGGCTTGAGGAAGGAGAAGATTATCCATGTGTCCCGTTTACTGATTTACGGTGCATTGATAAAAAGGCGCATTGCTGCGCCTTTCCGTTGCCTGTCAGGCTTCGTTGCTCTCCGGCTCAGCCACATTAGGCTGATCACCATCCAGCTGCGGCGCTGGCAGGTTCATCATTTTCGCCAGCAGGCTTGCCAGCTTAAAGCGCATTTCCGGACGACGGATGATCATGTCGATCGCGCCTTTCTCAATCAGGAACTCACTGCGCTGGAAGCCCGGCGGCAGTTTTTCACGCACAGTCTGCTCGATAACACGTGGACCGGCAAAGCCGATCAGCGCTTTCGGTTCCGCCACGTTGAGATCGCCCAACATCGCGAAGCTGGCTGAAACGCCGCCCATGGTTGGGTCGGTCAGCACGGAGATGTACGGCAAGCCGCGCTCCTGCATTTTCGCCAGTGCCGCACTGGTTTTCGCCATCTGCATCAGCGACTGCAGCGCTTCCTGCATACGTGCACCGCCTGACGCGGAGAAGCAGATCAGTGGGCAGTTGTCTTCCAACGCCTGCTCAACGCCACGCACAAAGCGCGCGCCAACCACTGAACCCATTGAGCCGCCCATAAAGGAGAACTCAAAGGCCACAGCAACAATTGGCATGCCGTGCAGCGTGCCTTTCATCGCCACCAGCGCGTCTTTCTCGCCGGTATCTTTCTGTGCGGCGACCAAACGGTCTTTATACTTCTTCGAGTCGCGGAACTTCAGCAGATCCTTCGGTTCCAGCTCGCTACCTAGCTCAACCAGCGAACCTTCATCCAGCATGCTATGCAGACGCTCACGGGCGTGCATGCGCATGTGATGGTCGCACTTCGGGCAGACCTCGAGGTTACGCTCCAGCTCGGCGCGGTACAGCACCTGTCCACAGCTATCGCACTTGGTCCACACCCCTTCCGGGATGCTGGCTTTGCGCGTTGGCGTGGCAGTGCTTTTATTCAGTATGCGTTCAATCCAGCTCATTGATGACCTTTCTATTTAATGCTGACCTGGTCCAGTCTTCTCATTGCTGCTGAAATCACCTTCAGCAGGCCGTAAATGTCGCTCATTAAACCACAACCCGTTCACGCTGTGGATAAAAATCTGGTTACGAGCTTACTGTGACTTCTGCTGGCGGCGATGACGCCACACTTCAATTACGCCTGGCAGTATGGAAACCACGATGATGCCAACGATCAGCAGCTTCAGGTTCTCCTGCACAATCGGCAGGTCGCCAAACAGGTAACCGGCGTAAGAGAACAGCAGCACCCACAGCAGTGCGCCCGTAACATTGTAGAGCGCGAAGTGGCGATAAGACATGTGTCCCATCCCTGCCACAAAGGGGGCAAAGGTTCGCACGATTGGTACAAAGCGCGCAAGTATAATGGTTTTGCCACCGTGGCGATCGTAGAACGCGTGGGTTTTATCCAGGTAACTGCGGCGGAAAATTTTCGAGTTCGGGTTACTGAACAGCTTCTCACCGAACAGACGACCAATGGTGTAGTTCACCGCATCACCGAGGATAGCGGCGATCACCAACAGCGTCACCATCAGATGCACGTTGAGGTCGTTACCCGGCAGCGCCGCCAGCGCACCGGCAACAAACAGCAGGGAATCGCCTGGCAGGAACGGCGTGACCACCAAACCGGTTTCACAGAACAGAATCAGGAACAGAATGGCGTAAATCCAGATGCCGTACTGCGCAACCAGCTCGGCCAAATGCACATCAATATGCAGAATAAAATCGACTAAAAAGTGGATGAACTCCATATAACCACAACTCCCCAAAAATCCATCAATTAACGGTTAATCCGCGAGGAACAAGGGTCCCAACGCAGGCTGAGGTAATGCAAAGTGGGATGGATAATCCACCGCCACCAGATAAAGCCCCTCGGCTTTGGCGGTCGCCGCCGCCAGCTTACGATCTTTGGCCGCCAGCAGCGTCGCCATCCACTCTTCCGGCTGATTGCCGGTGCCGATTTCCATCAGGCTGCCAACAATGTTACGCACCATGTGATGCACAAAAGCATTGGCTTTGATATCCACCACCACATACGGTCCATGACGTGTGACGTTGAGATGCATCACGTTGCGCCACGGCGTGCGTGACTGACACTGCACCGCACGGAACGAGGTGAAATCGTTCTCGCCAATCAGCGCCTGCCCTGCGCGCTGCATCTTCTCCGCGTCCAGCGGATGGTAATAATGGGTAATGCCATTGCCCAGAATCGCCGGACGCAGCCGATGGTTGTAAATCACGTAGCGATAGCGGCGTGCTGTCGCGCTAAAACGCGCATGGAACTCCTCCGGCACCGCTTTCACCCAACGCACCGCGATGTCATCGGGCAGATTCGCATTTACGCCTAACGTCCAGGCTGCGTCAGCGCGCGGCGAAGTGGTTTCGAAATGCACCACTTGTCCGGTACCGTGCACGCCAGCATCGGTACGGCCAGCGCAGAACACCACCACCGGATGATCCGCCACTTTCGACAGCGCCTTTTCCAGCTTTTCCTGCACGCTGCGCACTTCATTTTGCCGCTGCCAGCCGTAATAACGGCTGCCATCGTATTCAATACCCAACGCCAGCTTAAGCGTCTTACCTTCAGGCAACATTAATAGAAATACTCCTGCACCAGTTTCTCAGCAGTTTTTACCGCCATCAGTGCACCGCCGAAACGGATGTTGTCTGCCACAGACCAGAACTGCAGCAGCTCTGGGATGCCGTAATCATTGCGCACGCAGCCAATGCTCAGCACGTCGCTGCCAGATGCATCGCCCACCTGCGTTGGGTAATCGCTCTCTTCGCTCAGGTTGATATCACCGGAGCGGCCCAGTTCATCGCGCGCTTCTTCTGCAGAAAGCGGGCGCAGATTCTCCACGTGCACGATCTGCGCGTTGCCGTAGAACACTGGCGCCTGCACGCTGCTTACCGCAATCGGCAAACCTTCGTCCTGCAGCACTTTACGCACCTGCTCAACCACGCGGCGCTCACTCTCGACGCTGCCATTGCTGTCAGCCAGCAGCGGCAAAATGTTGAACGCCAGCTGGCGGCCAAAGTAGTGCTGCTCCGCAGGCACGCCGTTCAGCAAACGCGCACTTTCACCGGCCAGGCCATCAACTGCCGCTTTGCCGTGGCTGGAGGCCGCAATCAGGTTGGTGACCTGCAAACGGCTCAGACCGGCGAGATCCACCAGCGGTTTGATTGCGCACAGCAGCTGGCTCACCAGGCTGTCGGCCACGGTCACGATGTTGCGATTGCGATAATCAGCCAGCACCTGTGGATTCACATCTGGCACCACCAGCGGCACATCCGGTTCGAGCGCGAACAGGTCGCTGCTATCGATCACCAGACAACCCTGGCTGGCGGCTTCTTCGGCATAGCGCGCCGAGGCTTCACGACCCGCAGTGAAGAACGCCAGCTGCACCTGCGTCCAGTCAAATTCGGCCGCGTCCTGAACCAGCACGGTACGTCCCTCAAAACGTTTGTTCTCACCGGCACCGTTTTCACTCGCCAGCAGATACAACTCACCAACCGGGAACTGGCGTTCAGCCAGCAGTTCCAGTACAGCGTTCCCTACTGCGCCTGTTGCGCCCAAAAGCGCGATATTCCAGCCGTCAGACATGTTGGTTACTCCAAAGATTGACACAAAAACAGAAGGCGATGAAAACATCGCCCGAGATTTAGGAATTATCCCCCGCAATATTGCAGGTGATTGAAATTTCTTTACAAACTGGCGCGGAAGCCAAGTTGATTGAGCATCGCCGCCGTCTCCGCATTATCGCAATGCACCTGCAGCGATGACCATTCACGACGCTCTTCATATTGCTTGCGCAGGCGATCAAACTCGCCTGGCTTTGCCGCCACTTTACGCAGTGGCGCATCGTCGCGGCGCACATCATACACCAGATGCACTAAGCGTTTTAGCGTTGGCTGATCGAGCTTGCCGCGCAGGGTGATAGAACCAAATTCCGGTGCCGGCAGCAGGCTTTCCAGCGCCACCTGCTGCGGCTGGCCGATAAAGTCGCACCAGGCTTCAAACACTTGCGTGGTGCCGCGCGCTTTACCTTCCAGCGTGTAGCCGGCGATATGCGCGGTGGCGATATCGACTTTATCCAGCAGCTCGAGCGACAGATCCGGCTCCGGCTCCCACACATCCAGCACCACGCTGAGATCGTGACGCATCTTCAGCACTTCCAGCAGCGCTGCGTTATCCACCACCGGACCGCGGCAGGCGTTGATCAGAATGGTGTTGGGTTTAAGCGCCATCAGCAGCGCCGCATCGGCCAGATGCCAGCTTTTATACGGGCCATCTTTGAACAGCGGCGTGTGGAAGGTTAGGATGTCGGCCTGCGCCACCAGATCATCCAGCGAATGGAAGGTTTCCTGATCGCCACGATCGGCGCGCGGTGGATCGCACAGCAGCGTTTTCACGCCCCAGGCTTGCAGACGCTTCTGCAGGCGGCCGCCAACATTACCCACACCAACAATGCCCACCGTGCGATCGCGCAGTTCAAAACCATCGCGCTCCGCCAGCAGCAGCAGCGAGGAGAACACATACTCCACCACCGCAATGGCGTTACAGCCTGGCGCCGCAGAGAAGCTGATGCCTGCCGCCGCCAGCGATGCATCATCAATATGATCGGTGCCCGCCGTCGCGGTGCCGACAAACTTCACCGGCGTACCGTCCAGCAGCGCCGCATTCACTTTGGTGACGGAACGTACCATCAGGCCATCGGCATCTTGCAACTCGGCTTCTGGCAACGGACGTCCCGGCACCGCCACAACATCGCCGGTGCGGCTGAACAGTTCACGGGCATAAGGCATATTTTCATCGACGAGAATTTTCACTGCGGCGGTCCTGTCTGCTGAGAATTTTAAGGCGCATATGTTGCCATAAAGCCGGGGATTAACCTAACCGACTGCGATAGCGATCGGGCGTGGTACCGGCCTGCTGCTGGAACATCACAATCAGCGCCGAGGCCGAGCTGTAACCCAACTCATGCGCGATGCCCTGCACGCTGCAGCCCTGCTCCAGCAGCGCGATAGCACGCAGAAAGCGTAAACGTTGCCGCCACTCGCTGAACGACATATTCAACTGCTGCTGACAGCGTCGCGCTAGCGTACGCTCGGTGGTGAACACGCGCTTCGCCCATTGTGCCAGCGTGGTGTTATCGCCGGGATGCGCTTCGAGCGCGCGCAGAATCGGCGCGAGGAATTTGTCATCCGACATCGGTAAATAGCTGTTGTGTACCGGCGCCAGACGCAGGCGATCGATCAACACTTCACACATGCGCCAGTCGGCTTGCGTCTGCGGCTGCTCCAGTTCACGGCGGGCAAAATCATTCATGATGGCGTGCCCAATGGCATCGACATGCAATAAGCAGGCTTTATCCGGCAGGCCCGCGCAGAGATCGGCGGCAAGATTAAAGGTGCGAAAACGCGCATCGTTGTGGTTGTAGCTGCTGTGACGATGGCCGGCCGGGATCCAGATCGGAATATCGGCAGGCGTCAGCAGACGTTCGCCCTCCACTTCCATCTCCAGTACGTGGCTGGTAACGAAAATCACCTGGCCCCAATCATGCGCATGCGTGAGGTATTCGGTTTTGGCGTTGACCTCGTCGTAACGCATAAAGAAGCGCAGCAAGGGCGCATCAATCGGCGGCTGGTATTCGACTTGAAGATTCATTCTGTCCGGTCACTAACGAATATTGTCCGATTTTAACTATCTGCTTTAAACCGGTCAAACGTAAACTATTCGCGATTATCTGAGGAGCTGTATCATGAATTTACTGTTTCCGCTGATCGCGGTGCTGATCTGGTCGATCAACACTATCGTCAGCAAACTCTCGGCGGGAAGTATCGATCCTGCGGCGATCTCCTTCTATCGCTGGCTGCTGGCGTTGGTGGTGCTACCACCGTTTTGCCTGCCGGGCGTGTGGCGCCATCGTCACACCCTTCAAGCCAACGGCTGGCGATTGCTGATCCTCGGCCTGCTCGGCATGGTGCTGTATCAAAGCCTCGCTTATTACGCGGCACACAGCGTTTCTGCGGTGATGATGGGGATTCTTGGCGCGACCATTCCGCTGTTGACCATTCTGCTCAGCCTGGTTGTGCTGCGCCTTGCGCCGACGCGCGGCATTTTGATTGGCGGCTTGCTGTCTTTCGCCGGTTTGGTGTGGCTGGTGAGCGAAGGCAATCCGGCGCAGTTGCTGAATCAACGGCTCGGCAATGGTGAATTGATGATGCTGGCAGCGTCCACTTCCTACGCTTTATACGGCGTACTGACCAAACGCTGGGCGATTCCGCTGCCAACCTGGCAAAGCCTGTATGTGCAGATTTTCTTTGGCGTGCTGCTATTGCTGCCTGGCTTCCTGCATGCGCCGGATGTCACGCTCAATATGCACAATCTGCCGCTGGTGCTGTATGCCGGGCTGTTTGCGTCGATCATCGCACCGTTCCTGTGGATCCTTGGCGTGCAGCGTCTGGGTGCCAGCACCACCAGCATTTTTATGAATTTCGTACCGGCGTTTACGGCCATTATTGCCGTGATGTTCCTACATGAGCAGCTGCACGCCTATCACTGGATTGGCGGTGGCATGACGTTAGTCGGCGTTATTCTGGCGCAACGTCTGAAAACCCCGCTGCGTAAGCCACGTAGCGCAACCCTTGCCGATCCCGCCGCCTGATTTTATTATCCGGAAAGGCCGCAGCCCCCGTGGATTTCCTGGGGGCTTTTGCTATCATGTGGCCTCTTTTTTCCGGCGCACCCGGATCTGACCCGTTTTCAAGGATTCCGCCATGCAACCTCTCAGCGGTCCCGGTGTGCCCGCGGGCGATCGTTCCCCTTTATCTCAGGCCACTGGCCCGACGCGTCCTGGCGGTCCAGCCGGTGAACAGCCGCTTTCTCCTGCCCAGCGCACCACGCTGGAACGCCTGATTGTGCGCATCATGTCTTTGAGTACGCTGAAAGCGCCGGAACTCTGGGCTGGCGTGCGGCATGAAGTTGGGGTGAAGAGTGAAGCGGAGCTGCAATCGCGCCACTTCCCGGCGGCAGAACAGCATCTCAATGGTCGCTTGACGCAAGTGCAAAACAGCCTCGCTACGCGCCAGCTGCTGCAACAGCTGCTGGAGAAATTGCCGCAGGGCAATAATCGCCAGGCGGTGAGCGAATTTATTCGTCAGCAGTTTAATCAAACGGTGTTGAGCGCGTTGTCGCAGGATCAGCTGCGTCAGGTGCTGACCATGCTGCAAAACGGTCAGATGGCGATCCCGCAGCCGCAGCAAACCCGCGTGTCCGATCGCAGTTTGCTGCCGGCAGAGCAGCAATCGCTGAATCAGCAGGTTACGCGTCTTGCAGCGAAAACCGGTGAATCGCCGGTGAAATTGCTGGCCGATACGCTGAAGCTGGTGCATCTGAAAAGTGGCGATCCGATTCCATCACGCCACTTCCCACTGCTGACGCAATATTTGCAGGTGCGTCAGACGCTGGCTCAGCACAGTGCGCCGACTTTGCAGATGCTGGAAACCTCGCTGCGCCAGCCGTTAACCCACGATGAGCAGCGACTGCTGGAAGATTACAGCCAGCAACGTTTCCAGGCGCTGCCGACCACCGTGCTGACGCCAGCGCAGACGCAGGATCTGCTGAATCTGCTGTTTAGCCGCCGCGCCGAGAAACTGCATGAGCAGCCGCTGGCCGATAGCCAAATTCGTCCGCAGCCAATCTGGTCGCCATTTATCCAGATGCTGCCGCAGCCGCTGGCCCAGCGCCCGGCACTCACGCTGATTGCCGGTATCTTCCTGTTCATCTTCCTGCTGTGGCTGTTTATCTAGCAGCCGCAGTTGGCAGCGGGCGTGGCGTGCGGCCATTCACCCGCTGCCGCGCCCCACGCCATTGGATGGCCATCGCGCTTCCAGAAATCCAGCCCGCCAATTAACTCCTTAACCTGAAAACCCAGCGATGCCAGCTTGAGCGCGGCTTTGGTTGAGCCGTTACAACCGATGCCGTCGCAATAGGTGATGTAAACTTTGCTGCGATCAAGATGCGCAGTGGATTCCGCATTCATGGTGCGATGCGGAAACGAAAGAGCTCCGCAAATATGGCCGGCCTGATAAACCTCGTCAGAACGCGCATCGATCACCACGATTGCCGTGATGCCCTGCGCCAGATCCTCCGCTAAATCCCACGCATCGGTGTAGTACGCCAGTTTATGTTGCAGATACGCCACGCTTTCGCTGGCGCTGGCTGGGGAAAATTTCAAAACTGCTGACATCGCATTCTCCTGTTGTGATTTTCACCCAGTTTACGGCAAAGTGGTCTGAATATTGATACCACTTATGGCATAGCGATAAGACCATTATGACCACTTCATTTCTCGCGCTGTTTAGCCATCAAACTCAGGGCGGTTTGCGTGAGCGGCTGTGCAATACCTTGCGTCAGGCCATCGCCAACGGGCATTTGCGGCATGCGCAAAAGTTGCCGTCCAGCCGCCAGTTAGCCAGCGATTTATCGCTGTCGCGCGTCACGGTGGAGGCGGCGTATGCGCAGCTTGAAAGTGAAGGTTATCTGCAGCGTCACGGCGGACGCGGGACGTTTGTGTCGATTCGCATGGCGTCGCCCACGCAGAAAACTCGCATCGAGCGCTCGCCGCACTTTTCCCAGCGCGGCCAGCAGGTTTTGGCAACCGGCGGCTGTCAGGATCCGCCCTTTCCTCACGCCTTTGCCGCCGGTTCGCCCGAGTTACGCGCTTTCCCGCACGCGCAGTGGCGTCGTATCAGCAATCAGGTTCAGCGCTTGCTGGGCAGCAAAGTGATGGGTTACGGCGATCCGCTTGGATTGCCGTCGCTGCGGCAAGCGGTGGCGGATTATCTGGCGCTGTCGCGCGGCGTACGCTGCACGGCGGAACAAGTGGTGATCCTCACCAGCTCGCAGCAGGCGCTGCAGCTGCTGGCGCTGATGTTCCTCGATACGGGTGACGAAGTGTGGCTGGAAGAGCCAGGTTATCCCGGCGCGCGCAATGCGTTTCTTGCCGCCGGGGCGCGCTGTCGCGCCATGCCGCTGGATGCGGAAGGTGCAGTGCCGCTGAGCGGCAGCGCGAAACTGGTCTATCTGACACCGGCGCATCACTATCCCACCGGCACAGCCATGAGCCTGGCGCGGCGCTTGCAGTGGCTGGCGTGGGCGCAACAGCAGGATAGCTGGTTGATCGAGGACGATTACGACAGCGAATTTCATTACGAGGATCGCCCCGCTCCGGCGCTGCAAGGATTAGCCGCAGATGGTCGGGTGATTTGCCTGGGTACCTTTTCCAAAACGCTGTTCCCGTCGCTGCGGCTGGCGTGGATAGTGGTGCCGCCACAACTGGTGGAGCCGTTGGGCCGCGCGCGCAGCGTGATGGATGGTCATAGCGCATTGCTGCCGCAGGCGATCAGCGCGGAGTTTTTGCAGCAAGGCCATTTCTCCAGCCATTTGCGCCTGATGCGCCAGCTCTATAGCAGCCGACGTGACTGCTTGCAGGCGCAAATTGAAACGCGCCTGCAACCGTGGCTCAAACCGCTGCCAGCGGCCGGCGGCTTACAATTGACGGTACAACTGCTGCAAGGTGATGAAGCGCGCTTAACCGCACAGGCAAAAGAGAGCGGATTGCTGCTGCCGCGCCTGTCCCCGCTTTATGCCGGTGAAGTGCAGCAAGCGGGCTGGCTGCTAGGGTTTGCGGCGCTGACGCCCGGTGAGATTGTCAGCGCCTGCGATAAGCTGGTTACGCTGTTGTCGCACTCCGTGCAAACGTCCAGGTGACCAGAATACCCAGCGCCGCACAGCAGGCACCCGCGACATAGACCGATCCGTAACCCAGCGCCGTCGCCAGCAAGCCGGTCAACGGGCCGCTGGCACCGTACGCGATATCCTGAAATGCCGAGAAACCGCCGAGCGCGGTGCCGCGAATCTGTGGCGATACGCGCTTAATCACTTCAACGCCCAGCGCCGGGAAGATCAGCGAGCAGCCGCAGCCGGTCAGGGACGCGCCAATCAGCGCCATCCAGCCGGAACTGGCGAACGCCAGCAGCAGCAGACCGGCGGTTTCCACCAGCAAAGAGACCATCGCCACTTTTACGCCACCGTGTCGATCCGGCAAGCCGCCAAAGAACACACGCACCAGCACAAACGCACAGCCAAAAGCGGTCAGCGCGAAACCGGCATTGCCCCAGTTTTCCGCAGCAAAATAGAGTGACGTAAAGGTGCCGATTACCGCAAAGCCGGTGCCCTGCAATGCCAGCGCCAATCCTGGCTGAAAGATAATCTTCACTACGCTGAACAGCGATGGCCGCTCGCCACCGGCGACCGGCACTTTACCAATCCAGCTGTTGATCCCAAGCGCCAACAACGGCAGAACCAGCTCGACAGCGCCCAACGCAGCAAAGCCGCCATACTGATTAATCAGCAAGCCGAGCGGTGCGCCAGCCGCCAGCGATCCGTAAATTGCCATACCGTTCCATGACATTACTAATCCGGAACGTTTGCTGCCCACCAATCCCATGCCCCAGGTCAGATTGCCGGTCAGCAGCAGGCTTTCGCCGAATCCTAACAGCAAGCGCCCTACCGCCAGCAAACCAAACTTCGTCCACGGAGAAACCGGTAACAACGCCGCCGCCAGATACGCCACACCC
>NZ_DAMBSA010000122.1:0-11157 GCF_032054795.1 Pantoea sp. CTOTU49201 | reverse complement strand
AACTGTTACCCATGTGCCCGGTCTAAAGTGTTACCCATCAGCCCGGTTTGTACCTGAATGCGCACCCTACGAAAAACGCGCCAATGCTTTGTAGGGTCGCCATTTATGGTGACCGAAAGAAGCTTAACTGACGAGCATTACGCTGACTGGCGCGTTTTTTTGATCTGCTGAAACATCTTTTCGCCGAACCCGGTTCTCCGGATGCGATTAAGCTGTGGCTGTGTCAGGGCCTGAATATCGCATTGGCATGCGTGTAATTCAAGCGTGAAGCGGTTACTTCGCCACCGGTAGATCCGCCAGCCGCGTGGTGTACGCCGGTGACAGCATCTCGCGCTTCATCGACCAGGGTTTCTGAATCCCCTGGCCAGCAAACCATAGCGCGCCGCGCTGGTGGGCATTCATCTTATCGATCAGGGCCATCAGTTGGTCACTATTATGACGCGGCTGATATTCCGCAAACAGATCAAGCTGCGCCACGCCATCGCTAAAGAAATCGCCCAACATCACGCCGCCTTTCATATAACGCTTACCGGGAACCCAGATGCGATCTAAACAATTAAGCGTGGCCTGAATAATATCGCGGCTGTCAGCAGTGGGCGTAATCAAGGTTTGACTGGCCGCATTAGCGTAATAAGGATGATGCGCATCGTGCGGGCTGGTGCGAATAAATGTACCGATATGACGACAATATTGCCGCTCGCTGCGCAGCTTCTCTGCGGCACGCGCGGCGTAATTGGCGATGGCTTCGCGCATATCCTGATATTCGGTAATACGATCGCCAAACGAGCGCGAGCAGAGAATATTTTGTCGGTTGGGAATCACCTCCTCAAACGCCAGACAAGACTCGCCACATAATTCACGCACCGTGCGCTCCAGCACCACGCCGAAGTGTTTCCGGATCAGCGCGGTCGGGGTTTCTGCCAATTCCAGCGCGGTGTTAATCCCCATCAGGTTGAGCTTTTTCGATAAGCGACGGCCCACGCCCCACACCTCTTCGACCTTGACGAGTTTCATCAACTCGCGCTGACGGTGGGGCAAAGAGAGATCCATCACGTTCTCGGCTTTGGTCCAGCGTTTGGCCGCCCAGTTGGCGAGTTTGGCGAGGGTTTTGGTCGGTGCAATGCCGACACCCACGCGCAGATGGGTATCCTGATAAATGCGGTCGCGAATATCACAGCCTAACTGTTCAAACGTCATGCAGGCATTGATGCCGGTGACGTCAACGAAGGCTTCGTCAATGGAGTACTCATCCACACGCGTGGATATCAGCGCCAGCGTCTCCATCACGCGTCGCGACATATCGCCATACAACGCATAGTTAGACGAGAACACCACCACGTTGTGACGCATCAGCTCTTCGCGATGTTTGAAGTAGGGCGCGCCCATCTTGATGCCCAGCGCCTTGGCTTCTCTGCTCAGGGAAATAATGCAGCCGTCGTTATTCGACAGCACTACAATCGGTTTGCCACGCAGATCCGGGCGAAACACCGTTTCACAGCTGGCGTAAAACGAATTCACATCCACCAGGGCAAACATCAGCGGCCTATGGTTTTAATCACGTGTTTAACGATGCCGAAGACTTCGAACTCATCGGCGTCAGGAATGGCAATAACCGCATGCGCGGCATTCATCGGTTTGAGATGCAGGTAAGGCTGCAGCATCAGCTGTTTCACGGTGAACTCGCCGGAAAGCGAAGCCACCACAATGTCACCGTGTTTGGGTTTCAGCGAGCTGTCCACTACCAGCATGTCGCCCTCATTGATACCGATGTCGATCATCGAGTCACCGCTGACTCGGATGAAGTAGGTTGAACTGGGGTGATCGACTAAAAAGTCGTTGAGGTCGATACGTTGTTCAACGTAGTCCTGCGCCGGGGACGGAAAGCCGCAGGGCACGCGGCTGATGAACAAGGGTAAGGCAAGAATGGCGCGGATTTCCGCGGGCTGATAAAACTGCATGGCTGCGATCTCAAATCATTACTGTATATGTATACAGTAATGTCGATTGGCCAGTTTGATCAAGCCAGAACCCGCAATGATTTGCAAAACAGTTGGCAGCAAAGGAAATTTATTTTGTGCCGAATGGCGTGCCGCTGCGCTTAAATCATCATTCCCATGATCTGCAGGGTACTCTGCTGCGAAGCGGTGACAAACGGAATGTCTTTGATGTGCTGCATGCCAAAGGCTTCATAAAACTTACGTGCACGCACGTTATCGCCTAACACTTCCAGCCACAGATAACCTTCGCGTTTGTCGCGCGCCTCATTGATGATGCTCTCGAACATCCAGCGGCCATAATTTTTGCCGGTTTCTTCCGGATTAAGGTACAGCTTATTCAGCAGCGCGCCGCTCATGCCGGAATCCGGTACCGGTGTGTTCCAGGTGACTTTGGCAAAGCCAATCGGCTTGTCGGTCTCGGCGATCAGCCAGCTCTCGTTGGGCGCCGCGAGGCTGCTATTCAGCTCCGCCAGACCATATTCCTTGTCGATAAAGGCATCCAGCTCTTCTGCGGAAACCCACATATGTTTAAAATGCGCGCTGTAGGTCATGCGGCCCAGCAGGTGCAGCAGCTCTGCATCCTCTGCCTTGGCTTTGCGTATGGTGAACTCCATGCCAGATTTCCTTGCTTCATTCTTGTTATTAATCACATCGTCGGTGCGAGCAGAGGCCACCGAAGGGCAGTTACCATAACGTGTTAGTAACAAAAACCCAAGATAACCAGAGCTTTCTGTTAACAAGGCAACACGCCGATGATCTATAGTGAGTAGTGAGAACCAAGCGTAAGCCCATATTCTCAGGAGGTAGAAGATGTCAGATTCGCAACCTAAAATTATTGGCGAAGCCGCCTATGCGTTACTGCTACGTCGTGAGGATGTCAGCGTCTCATCGCTGCTGGCAGAACTTGCGCGCATGGCGAGAAAAGAGCAAAACACGCAACAACAGCAGCGAATTGCCCAGGCTCAGCAATGGTTGCTCACGCATCGTCAACCGGCGGGCAGCGATAACCGCGTCCATTCCGCATTACGCGGGTTGAGTCGTCAGGAAGGCAGCGTCAGAATGCCTTCGGCCGATGCCGATGACAGTTGACCAGCCAACAGGCTCACGCGTCGATGACTTTCGGCGCTGAGCGCACGGATTTGGAAACAAAAGCTTTCCAATTATCCTAATTCACCTTTATTAGCACTTTTTGCAACAAATCCCGCCTGCTAACTTGAGTAAGCTCCTTGTACAGCTTTTTGCTATCTGTACAACTTTACTTAGGTCAAATGACCTAACTTTTTTAATTATTGGGGTCAATTATGCGTCAGAACGGATACACGCCGAGTTCAGTCGAGGCCATTGCCAACTACTTCAGCAAAGCGTCGCTGCCATCGCAGCAGGAAACATTGGGTCAGATCGTGGTTGAAATCTTACGCGAAGGCCGTAATCTCAACCGCAAGTCGCTCTGCACCAAGCTGTTGCGCAGACTGGAACTGGCCGCCAATGCCGAAGAAGAGCATCACTATCATCAGCTGATTGGCTTATTATTCGAACGCGAAAGCTGAGAGCCTTTCAGACGCCAAACTTGTACAAGTATTAAAATTTTACTCTGAATACGCTCCCACACTGGCTTCGCTCCGCACCGGGGCGAAGCGGCGATCAGAGATTCGTTATGAATGATTCGTTATGAATAGAAGTGAACAGCAGAAAATAATCGATGAAATTATTGGCGAAGCCGCGCTGGCGTTGCTGCAGCAGCCGGGCCCCGTTAATACTCAGGCGCTGATGGATCAGCTGACGCTGATGAAACAGCAGAGCACCGATGACGAACAGCGTGCAGCGATCACTGCCGCCATCACCGATGTGCGCAACAGCATTTCGGCGGGGAAAAAATTGCGCGAAGAGCAGCCGCAACGAGACAACGTTCTCCAGCTGTTTGGTCATAACCAGCAGTCTGGCAACAATCGTAACATTGACCGATTGGCTCGCGTTTAGGACATAGTAATGCGGGCACACACGCAATCACGGGACTGGAATCATGTCGGAAAATCACAACCTCTATGCTGCACTGCCTGATACCGAGTTGGCAGAGCATTTTCGCAATGCAGACAGTACGTTAAGAAACGAAGCTGCCGTATTGGATAGGGTTATCCGCCACGTGCTGGCCACGGAAGGGCGCGTCAGTAATAAATCGATTATTCTTTGTCTGATTATGGCGCTGGAAACCGCAGAAAGTGATGCTGAAGCCGATGTGCTGCGCAAAACGCTGGAAATTGTGGTGGGCTATACGCCTGACGACGCCTGATATTCTCCTCTGTCCCCCACGCGGGGACAACGTCATTACTCCTTTCGTAACAGAGCCAACCGGCGTTTTGCTTTGCCAATATTAATTCTGTGCAACCAAGTGCGAAACTGTTTTAACTGAATGTGTGATGCGATTTCAGTAGAAAGCGTGCAAATATAAAGTTGGCTCTGGGTATGATTATTTGTGCCGGTGGCGTAAATTTCGCTTTTATTATCACGCTGTTGTAATTCAATTCCTGTGAAGTGTAAATCGCCCCACAGCTGAAGAGTGGCCTCGAACTTTTTAAAGTCCATCATGATTACCTTATTATTTTGACTTATTATGGAGTATTGCTGGCTCGGTACAACATAAAAATTAAGCCAGCATCTTTAATTATTAAATTATGGATAGTCGCGTTTAGGCGCAGACTTTCGGATCCATTTGCGTTTATTACCGCTTTGCTTATCCATGGCTAATGCGCTGGCGCTAGCCGGATCAAACAGCGACAAACTTTCTATTTGGTGCACCATAATCACTTTGCGAAACTCAAGGGCACTTTTCGGCGACGAAGAGAAATCAATCTCGTGATTGTGGTACCACTTGCTGTAATTATGCTCAATCGCCAGATTTAACGTGCGTGAATCGCGATAGCCGCTCAGCATCGGGATCAACACAATATTGGCGGTATTGGCATATTCGAAAGTCGCTGCATGAATCATGCCGATATAGATACGGCGCGATTTCAGCGTGACCCACGCCAGTTCGCCTTCTTCCATACACTGCAGCAGCAACTGTTCGATGCCGTTGGAGCGTGAAAGGCGCTGATACAGCTCTTTGCGTCCACCGGCGTTAAGCCGGGCGCTCACCGCCCAATTGGAGCGATACATACAGAACAGAATGGCAAAGGCCAGCATCAATACCACCGGCGCCTGAATGCCTAAAAAACTCCACGTCATGAAATCGACGTTCCAGTGCACATTTTCTGCCGAAGTCAGGGCAAAGGCATTGTTCACACCGGATGCGGCCAGCAGAATCAGCCAGATAATGGCGGTCGCCAACACGCCTTGCAGTACAAATATGCAGCCATACAGTGCAATAAGAAAATAGACATCCCAGCCAAAAGAGCGCTTAATTTTCAAACGGCTCGACATGTCGCGGCTAGTATACCAATAACCGCATACCATCATTACCATAAATATCGCTGTGCCCATTTAAATATCCTTTAATGTGCTGACATGATGGGCAAAATCGCGCTGTACTTCAGGACTCAATGGATTAACCGAAGCGTTACCGTCTTCATCAATAATAATTCTGTCACCTTCTTCAATCGATTCCTGAATGTCCTGGCGCGTCATGACTTGCACTAATGATTCTGGACTACCAAAAAGAGAGGTTAAAAAGCCAAACATAGCAGGATCCTTTATATTTCATATCAACATGAACTATGGCACATCCTGCAAAGAGAACGCCTCATAACCGAATATTAAGCAAAATTTCCAGATTAATCTGCCGATAGAAGTCGCGTAATTGGCGATAAAACGGGAATAACCGATGCGGCTAATAACAGGCAATGCTGTTTATTCAGCATTGCCTAATAACGCCTAATCAGAACAACTCACGATACAGCGTAGCGATCATCGCCACGCTGCACTCCCGCGGATTGCCCGGCGTACATACATCGGCGAAAGCTGCGGCGGCAAGCGCATCCACATCCTGCTCCTGCATGCCGATATCACGCAGTCTGAGCGGAATACCGATATCGTGGTTCAGGGTAATCACCGCATCAATCGCCAGCGCACGTGCGTCGGCTAATGAACAGGTATAGGCACCTTCCATGCCAAGCGCATGCGCGATATCGCGGTACTTCTCGCCGGTATGCTCGGCATTGAACGCCATGATGTGCGGCAGCAGGACCGCATTGGCGATGCCGTGCGGCGTGCCATAAAACGCGCCCAGCGGATGCGCCATACCGTGCACCAGACCGAGTCCGACATTCGAGAAGCCCATTCCGGCGATGTACTGACCCAGCGCCATATCGGCAACGCCCGCCGGCACGCCTTTGACCGAGTCACGCAGCGAGCGGCCAATAATTTCAATCGCCTTGAGATGGAACATGTCGGTGAGTTCCCACGCACCGCGCGTGATGTAGCCTTCAATGGCGTGCGTCAGCGCATCCACGCCGGTTGCCGCTTTCAGGCTGGCGGGCATGCTGGCCATCATGTCGGGATCGATGATGGCTATCGCCGGAATATCGTGCGGGTCGTAGCAGACGAACTTGCGCTTCTTCTCTTCATCGGTGATGACGTAATTGATGGTGACTTCCGCTGCGGTACCCGAAGTAGTCGGTACCGCAATGATCGGTACGGAAGGATTACGCGTAGCGGCACCGCCTTCCAGCATGCGCACATCGCTGAACTCGGGATTGGCAATCATCATGCCGATGGCTTTGCAGGTATCCTGCGGCGAGCCGCCGCCCACCGCGATCAGATAATCAGCACCCGAACGGCGAAAAGCATCGACGCCCGCATGCACCACATCAACGGTGGGATTAGGAATCACTTCATCATAGATTTCGAAACTGAGGTCGTGCTGCGTCAGCAGATCGGTAATGCGGGTGGCGACAGCAAACTTGATCAAATCTTTGTCGGTGACCACCAACGCTTTAGTAAAACCGCGCTTGTGAATCTCATCGACAATCGAATTAATCGCGCCCGCACCGAAATAAGCGGTCTCATTGAGGATCATTCTGTTAATCATATTAATTACCTTCACGTAGATGCCATATTTAGGTTTTTTCGATTAAATTCATCAAGATAAGAGGATTTAACCTGATCTAGATCTACGGGGTAATTGGCAGGCAGGTATTGAGATTTCTCAATAAAAACGTGGTTTCCGCAGGGCTGGAATGTTGCGGGCAAACTTCCCCCAACGCGAGGTCAGGGGAAGGGGAGAAATTAACGCATCAGAACAAATAGCGTGCGCCCAGCGTGAACTGGTTCTCCACCAGATGGGCTTTCATTTGCTCATCCTTCAAACCACGGGCATTGACGAAGTTGTTATAACCGCTCTCAATTTTGCCCATATCCACGTAGCGATAGCCGACGTCGATGGCGATGCGATCGATCGGTGCGTAACTCAAACCGGCACCAATGCTGTAAGTGAGATTGTTTTGCGTGCTTGAGGCGTACTCACGCGATGGCACGCCCTGCCAGCCGCCCGCTTTGATTTTGCTCACGCCCACGCCAGCGGTGCCGTACAGCGAAACGTTATAGCCGAGTTCGATATCACGATAGAGGTTGAACATCAGGCGCTGCACGTCAGTTTGCAGATGGTTATAGCTGGTGGCGAAGGTGGATGAACCGCTGGTGAACTCCGCGCTTTGGCCAAAGGTGTATTCACCTTCGGTGCGCCAGCCGTTGCCCCATTGATAACCGAGCGCCAGCGCGGCGGTAGCCTGATGCGCCTTCTCGTTACCCGCGACAAACTGGCCGACGCCCGGACGCGCGCTGGTGTTCATCTCTTTGGCATTCTGTTGGTTTTGCAGGTATTTCGCCGAAGCGTAATAGCCTTGATTCACATCCGCCGCAACGGCCGAACCGGCGCTGATCATCAAAGGCAGAGCGCAGCAAAATAGTTTTAATTTCATTTGAATCCATTCTCTTCGTCAGGTGGAAAGGAGGAACGCGACTGTTCCTGATGACGAATCATAGGTAATGCGAGATGGGGAAAACATGCGGTTGAATACGCAGGGAAATAGGTAGAACTACGCAGGAAACGCGCCGGCGAACCGGCGCAACAATCACGAACCTAAACGCAGGGTCTCGGCACGCTTTGCGGTGTCGTAGACATATTGCAGCATCGGTTCCAGATCGGTGTCGGGTCCGGAGCTGATGATCTTGGCGCGCAGCCACTCAATCTCGCTGGTGATATCCGGCGGGAAAATGGTGTTGTTCTGCGCATTACGCAGCCATTTCAGCAGAAAGTTATTCTTGCCGCGCACGCCGCCAGACTTCTTAGTTTTGGCGTTGATTTTCAGGGCGACCAGAATGCAGTAATAGAAGTGAACGCGTTGGCTATAGCTCTGCGGGATCATCGTCGTTCACCCGCTATGACATATAAAAAATGTGATGTCGATCGGTTTTCCATCATCCGGATTCCTGCCTGAATGGATCTAAAAGCCGTGATCTATGCGGTTCAGGGCTCTATTTCCGCGCTGTAGCCGCACGGTAAACGCACCATATGATAATCCGCGCGGCGGATGCAAGTCGGCATAATCCGGGAATTAAGGCGGAAGACGGGCGTAATATTGCCAGAAATAAGCGAAGCGGTTGAAAACCCCGTGAGGCGATACTTTTGCGGCATAACCCCTAAAACTGCCACTTATCCTATAGCGAAGCCGCATGAATCTGGCAATATCGTGATCTGCGTCTACACTTAAAGCTGACGATGTTCGCAGTCAGCCTGGCGAGTGAGTTCAAATGATGTTTGTTTGTGGAGAGTTATCTATCGAAATTCCGTGTTATCTGCAAAACCTCCTCGCACACACTTCTGCGGTTGTAACCGCCTCGATCGCCCAGCCAGCCTCCGAACATCCTGTGATGGTAAATTCCACAAGACAGGAGAAGAGTCGTGACCCCCGCGGTTAATCAGAACAGCACCTTGCCGTCGTTAAGTGGCGGACTTTATGCCTTCTTTTTTGATGTCGACGGCACGCTGGCAGCGATTCAGTCGCAGCCCGAGTCGGTCTCCATTCCCGCCTCGGTACGCCAGCTCCTGCAACAAATTTCCAATCTCAGCCACGGCGCCGTCGCGCTGGTTTCCGGACGTCCGATTGCGCAACTTGACGCCTTAGTGGCGCCGCTCGAAGCGCCAGCCGCTGGCGTGCACGGTGCAGAACGCCGCGATGCGGCGGGCCGAGTCCATCGCCACAGCTTGCCGGATGCTGTTGCGCAAACGCTGCAAACCGAACTGCAGCAGACGCTGGATCAATGGCCGAATACGCTTTTAGAAGTGAAAGGCATGGCGTTTGCGCTGCACTATCGCAATGCGCCGCAGTATGAAAACGCCATCATGCAGCTGGCCGAAGACGCCGTTGCGCGCTTTCCCGAGCTGGCGCTGCAGCCAGGCAAATGCGTGGTGGAACTGAAGCCGCAAGGCATCGATAAAGGTGCCGCCGTGCGTGAATTTATGCAGGAAGCGCCCTTTGCCGGACGCATTCCGGTATTTGTGGGAGACGACCTGACAGACGAAAAAGGATTCCTCGCGGTCAACGCCATGCAGGGCATTTCTGTCAAAGTCGGTGAAGGGGCCAGCCATGCACGCTATCGCCTCGACAGCGTTGAGGCCGTATGGCACTGGCTTGAACAACTATTATTACAACTAGAACATGACAATGTGGGTAAGGAGTTTAGGTTATGAGTCGTTTAGTCGTCGTATCTAACCGTATCGCGATTCCCGATGGTAGCAAGGCCAGCGCAGGCGGGCTTGCTGTCGGTATTTTGGATGCTCTGCGAGATACCGGAGGATTATGGTTTGGCTGGAACGGAGAGATCAGCGAATTCTCGGGCGAAGAGGAAGATGAAGAACTTTCGCAGATCGAAAAAGATGGCATTACCTATGCGTCACTGCCGCTGAATCAAAACGATTACGATCAATATTATCTCCAGTTCTCCAATACCGTGATTTGGCCGGCTTTCCACTATCGTCTCGATCTGGTGCAGTATCAGCGCGAAGCCTGGGATGGCTATTGCCGCGTCAACACGTTGCTGGCACAGCGCCTTAAACCGCTGCTCAAGCCTGACGATATTCTGTGGATCCACGATTACCATCTGCTGCCGTTTGCCGCCGAGCTGCGCAAACAGGGCATTAATAACCGCATCGGATTCTTTCTGCATATCCCGTTCCCAACGCCTGAGATCTTCAACGCGTTGCCGCCGCATCAGGAACTGCTGGAGATGCTGTGCGACTACGACCTGCTGGGTTTCCAGACAGAATCCGACCGCGTTGCCTTCCTCGATAGCCTGAGCCAGCTGACGCAGCTGCAGAATAAAGGAGAGAAGAAGCATCGCGCCTTCGGCAACACCTTTATGACTGAGGTCTATCCGATTGGTATTGAGCCGGACACCATTAAAGAGATGGCGGAAGGGCCGCTGCCACCGAAAATGGCGGCGATGAAACGTGATTTGGGCGATCTGCAGAACATCATCGCCTGCGAGCGTCTGGATTACTCTAAAGGATTGCCGGAGCGTTTCCTCGCCTTTGAAGCCTTGCTGGCGAACTTCCCGCAGCATCGCGGCAATGTTCGCTACTCGCAAATTGCGCCCACCTCGCGCGGCGACGTGCAGGCTTATCAGGACATCCGTCATCAGCTGGAAACGGAAGCGGGGCGCATCAACGGTAAATACGGCACATTGGGCTGGACGCCGCTCTATTACCTCAATCAGCACTTTGATCGCCGCCTGTTAATGAAGATCTTCCGTCTCACCAACGTGGGCTTGATTACGCCACTGCGTGACGGCATGAATCTGGTGGCGAAAGAGTATGTGGCCGCGCAGGACCCGGATAATCCTGGCGTGCTGGTATTGTCACGCTTTGCTGGTGCGGCCAATGAGCTGACCTCGGCGCTGATCGTCAATCCGTACGATCGTGATGAGGTGGCAGCAGCGCTGGACCGCGCGTTGACCATGCCGCGTACCGAACGTATTTCGCGTTATAACGACATGATGGCGGTGTTGCGCAAACAGGATATTTCGCACTGGCGCGAAAGCTTCCTGAAAGATTTAAATACGTTGCCGGTACGCAGTGACGATCACGGCACGGCAAATAAAGTCGCTACCTTTCCGAAATTAGCGTAACACGCACCCAACAAGTAGGGTCGCCATTAATGGCGACCTT
>NZ_DAMBSA010000121.1:0-11215 GCF_032054795.1 Pantoea sp. CTOTU49201 | reverse complement strand
TTTTTTGCCTCGAATCAGTTCCATCAATTCCATCGGCACATGGGAGTTTTGACATTCCAGTGAGATGATATCGATATTCGACTTCTGCAGTTTAGGGAAGATCTCTTCATATTGACGCCACTCGGTACCCAGCGTCTTTTTCCAGTCGGTATTCGCTTTAATGCCGTAACCGTAGCAAATATGCACAGCGGTTTCGCATTTCAGACCTTCGATGGCTCTTTCCAGGGTAGCAATACCCCAATCATTCACTTCGTCAAAGAAGACGTTAAATGCAGGCTCATCAAACTGAATAATATCGACGCCCACCGCTTCTAACTCTTTGGCTTCTTCATTGAGAATTTTAGCGAATTCCCATGCCAGTTTTTCACGGCTTTTATAGTGGTTATCATAAAGCGTGTCGATCATGGTCATTGGACCCGGCAGCGCCCATTTAATTGGACGGTCAGTTTGCTGGCGCAAAAACTTAGCATCTTCAACAAACACCGACTTTTGACGGCTTACCGGACCCACAACGGTTGGAACACTGGCATCATAACGATCGCGGATTTTAACGATCTCGCGCTTCTCAAAATCCACGCCGTTGAGGTGTTCAATAAAGGTGGTAACAAAGTGCTGACGCGTTTGCTCGCCATCACTGACGATATCAATACCTGCCTGCTGCTGATCTTCCAGACACAAACGCAGCGCATCTTGTTTACCGTCGGTTAATTCCTGATCTTGCAATTTCCACGGCGACCACAATGTTTCGGGCTGAGCCAGCCACGATGGTTTTGGCAAACTACCAGCAGTGGAAGTCGGTAATAATTTTTTCATAGCAGGTGACCTTATATTTTTATGGGTGATCAAAGAACGGGAGTAGCAAACCATTGCTCAAGAATAGTTTGGTAAGGCTTAATAAAGCGCTCTTCCGTGAACTTCCCTTGTTCAACCGCCAAATGGCTACGTTCTTCTCGATCATAAACAATTCGCGTTAAAGAATAATCCTGATGATTTAAGCTTGGCTGATACTGATTACCGGCGGCCGAGTTAGCATTGTAAATCTCAGGGCGGTAAATTTTTTGGAACGTCTCCATGGTGCTGATGGTACCGATCAGCTCAAGATTGGTGTAATCACTGAGTAAATCGCCATGGAAATAGAAAGCCAAAGGCGCTGCACTGTTTGCCGGCATGAAATAACGCGCCCGCAGGCCCATTTTTCCGAAATATTCATCAGTCAGTGAGAGTTCATCCTGCTGATATTCGATGCCCAGTACCGGATGTACATTACCGGTACGATAATAGGTGTTTTTACTTGATACGCTCAGGCAGATAACCGGTGCTTTATTGAAGTTAGCTTTGTATGCGTCTGAGTTAACGAAGTTTTTGAAGATATTGCCATGCAGATCGCCAAAGTTATCTGGCGTACGGAATTCAGTGTGGCTCTTGTTATGCTCTGACAATACGACGCTGAAATCATAATCACGCACGTAAGAAGAGAAGTTATTGCCCACAATCCCTTCCATGCGCTCATTGGTTTTTTTATCAACGATATTGGTTTTCAATATTTCAATGACTGGGAAGGTATTGCCATTGCCTTCAGCACCGAGATTCAGTTCCGCCGTAATAATCTCCAGCTCAACCGCATAACGATCGCTTTTCGGGTTGTCCCAATGCGCCAGAGAATTGAAGCGGTTATCAATCATCACCAGCGCGTTGCGAAGATTCTCCTGACGCTTCTCACCGCGGGCCAGATTCGCAAAATTGGTGGTGATGCGTGTATTGCTCGAAGGATTGTAATTTTCGTCGAAACGAAGGCTCTTAACCGTAAAAGTAAAGGCGTTATTCATTTTAGTCTGCTGTCCTGGTTACGAATATAAGGCCTTGCTGTGGCTGGATTTTTACGCTTTCCCCATGTTCTTTTTGGGTACTCTCAATCAGCAGGCTTCATATTATTTTAAGTTATTAACGATGGTACTTTTATGCCTGAGTCGCTGGTTGAAAAAAAGTGATTTAATTTCATCGAACATGAAGGAATTTCATGATGAGAGTGACGATGAAGATCGTGCGCTCAGCAGTCAGGCCGTGCGGTCTGGCACAGACTTCATCATTGCAGGTATACTCTCCCCAAATTTTTTAACCGGTCAGACACGAAAATGGCAAAACTCACCTTACAAGAGCAAATGCTGAAAGCAGGCTTAGTCAGCAGCAAAAAAATGGACAAAGTCCAAAGAACCGCAAAAAAATCACGCGTTCAGGCTCGTGAAGCCAGAGAAGCAGTGGAAGAGAACAAAAAAGCGCAGCTGGAGCGTGATAAGCAGCTGAGTGAGCAACAAAAACAGGCGACTTTAGCCAAAGAGTACAAAGCGCAGGTTAAGCAGCTGATCGAAATGAACAAAATCGATATTTCGAAAGGCAATATTGGTTTTAATTTCACCGACAATAATCTGATCAAAAAAATCGACGTAGATAAGCTGACCCAGACGCAGCTGATTAATGGCCGCCTTGCCATCGCGCGACTAAGCGTTGATAGCAATGGTGAGAGTCAATACGCGATTATTCCCGCCAGCGTTGCGGATAAAATTGCACAGCGAGATGCGAGCAGTATCGTATTGAACAGCGCATTGAGTCAGGAAGAGCAGGATGAAGACGATCCGTACGCTGATTTCAAAGTGCCAGATGATTTGATGTGGTAATCAAAACGCCGGTTGCGCTGTCAGAATGGGCAGGCATTCCGGATGTTTACCGGCTCACCGCTTACCGGATGAATAAAATTCATTTCGCTGGCGTGTAACATCAATCGCGGCGTTTGTTCGCTTCCGGGCAGCAAGCGCCCGCCATACAGATCGCAACCCAAAATCGGATGACCCAACTGCTGGCAGTGAATGCGCAGTTGATGGGTGCGTCCCGTTTCTGGCGTGAGTTCTACTCGCGTTAATGGCAGCATCCCTTCATGCGTACGCTCAATGACACGATAACGTGAGCGAGCAGGTTTGCCATTGACTGCGCAAATCGTCATTAGCGGAAACAGCGCCGGATCTTTAGCAATTGGCGCGTCGATCACACCTTCATCATCAGCCAGATGCCCACACAACAGCGCGTGATAAATCTTGGTCACGCTGCGCTGACTAAACTGCTGGCACAATGCGGCATTAATCGCCTTGTTGCGGGCAATCACCATTAATCCCGATGTCCCAAAATCCAGCCGATGCACCAGCGTGCAACCGGGGAACAGCTTTACTAACCGATGATGCACTGAATCGAGATTGAGCGGATTTTTTCCCGACAGGCTGAGCAAGCCAGCAGGTTTATTGATCAGCAGCAGATGATCATCCTGATAAAGAATCTCAATCTCGTCATTGCAAGGCGGGGCAATAAAGTGATCGATAATGGTAGACATCAGAGCGCCCGGATTGTGAAGGGAGGCGGATAATAGCGAATTTTCAACTGGCTGGCGAATCTGGTGGATAAGCACTCGCATAGCCAAAAATTATCGTCCAGACTTACAGCAAAGACGTGGTCTGCGCAGGCAATGTGCTTTACACTGCGCGCTGAAAAAACTGAGTAGATAACGATTAGGTAGGCGGCAATGGCGATGAACGGAACGATCACAACCTGGTTTCAGGATAAAGGTTTTGGATTTATCAAAGATGAAAATGGCGATAACCGCTATTTCCATGTGATTAAGGTCGCTAACCCTGAGCTGATCAAGAAAGATGCGGCGGTGACATTCGAGCCGACAACCAATAACAAGGGTTTGTCAGCCTATGCAGTGAAAGTTTCACCCGAAAGCAAATATATCTATATTGCCGGTGAGCGCCTTAAGCTTACGTCGATCAAGTCATACGTGGTTTACAGCGAAGAAGTGCCGGTTGAGACGCGTATCGATAAAGAGAATACCGTGCTGTCAGTTGGCATTTTGATGAATAGCATCAAGCCGAAAACAGATATTAAGCCGGATGAAGTGCGCTCACTGAAAAAACTGGCGATTACCACTTTTCAGGGTACCACCTTGATTTTCACGGCAGATGAAATCGATATTGATGCCACAGTGAAAATGCTGAAGGTCTGAGAATATTTGGATTTTGTGCCGAAATCCTGCGCCTTATATATGCAGGATTACGGCATCAATTAGGTTGGCATAAATTTCTTTTCAATAATTCCACTTCTGGCTTTAGGCCGTTGGCCTCTCATTCCATGCATCGGTGTACTGAATGTTGCCATCAACATATTTCCACGTGATCTTCGCATAACGAAACGCAACGCTTTCCATATGTCCGGTTCCAGGACAATTACGCGTATCATGCATGATCGGCGATATGGATATGACCTTTACATCTTCCATTAATATATTGAAGTACTCTTCTTCCTGACCGGCGTCACTGATGCGATACCACTTAATTTCAGCTTCCTTTAACGTCTGACCCGTTGCCACCGCTTTATATAAATAAGGGGATGCGGAATCAATTTCTTTTTCGAACATAAACGGAGCATGTTGCCGCGTCCCTGTTAGCTTCCCGGTGTTGTTGTCGGTTGGAATAGAGAGAAGATGCTGAACACCACGTAATTCAATGCTGCCCTCACGGTGCATGACATCTGAACCACCTCTGATGACCGCTCCGCCATCATCTTTGATAAACATGTGAACAGGTATAGCCATTTGAATCTCCTTAGTTAGTCGTACAACCAACGCCCAGCCTTTGCCGATTCCGCGAACATACGGACAGTCAGTGGCTTCACGGTTTGTTGTATGGGTTCCTTCGAAAAGTATTTTCGGAAAACTGTTTCTGTTCTCCAGGGATAATAAGCATCAAAATTTATAACTGTTGTATCGACATTATATTTTTTTCCAAAATCCTCAATCGCATAAGGTAACTCATCCCATCCGGCGTAGCCCTGAAGAGGAGTTTCAAATTCAATCGGGATTGGTTTTAGTCTCCATGTGGTCATAAGAGATAACTCTTCTCGGAAAAAGTCTAATACCTGATTTTCGTCTACCATACTCGATCTTCTTCTCTGACGATCATGTTATAGGTTGATACTGTTTTATAAACTATTTGGGCGACATCTTTTGTCAGTAATACCCATCCTACAACAGGTACAGTACGACCAACAAAAGCACCAAGATTGTTTGTCCACATAGGCTTGAGTAACTTAATGCTAGCGTTAGTAAACGTTGGTAAGGGGCGTGGCAATTTCACGTTCAACATTTGACGTGAATATTTAGAAGCAATTGAAGTGCCAGGCGTAGCAGTTCCAGGCTTACCTCTTGTACTAAGAAGAGGAAGACCAAGAATAATGCTGCTCACCGCAACGATGTTATTTATGCCGCCAACATGCTCATCAATTTTATCCAACAGTATCCAGAAAAATAATTCGCCAGCTGAAACATTGCTGACTCCTTTATAGAAGTAAGTCCCATTTAGCTGCTCAACCGTATCCATAATCATCCTCCCTGAATGACAGGCAGCCAGATTACAGTGGGATGAACGCTAATTTTTGTTCAAAAGAGAGGTGTGGAACGAGTAATAGCGGGGTAGATATTGAAAAGTTTGCCAGGCAAATGCAGTTAGGTCGCCATGAATGGCGACCCTACGTTTTTGTAGGGTGCGCATTCATGCGCACCGGCTAAAACATCTTAAAAACTCTGCCAATCCGCGTCATTCACCACCGCAACGCGCGAGGGCTTAACGTATGAAGCCGTACGCACCACAGCCTGCGTCTGATTAACCTCGCCTGCACCCGCGACATGGAATTTACCCACCAGCTGATTCAGATTTCCGGCTTGCTCCTGCAGCGACTGCGAAGCGGCAGAAGCTTCTTCCACCAGCGCGGCGTTCTGTTGCGTGACATCGTCCATCTGATTCACCGCTTGCTGCACCTGCACAATGCCCTGGCTCTGCTCAACGGCGGCGGCGGCAATCTCTTCCACCAGCTGGCTCACCTGATGAATGGCATCATTCATTACGCTCATATTGCGGCCCACGTCGCTGGCCTGCGCGGCACCGGCTTCGGTCAAACGATGGGACTCTTCAATCAGCGTCTTGATTTCACGCGCGGCGGTGGTGGAACGCTGCGATAAGTTACGCACTTCACCGGCGACCACGGCGAATCCTTTGCCATGTTCCCCGGCACGCGCGGCTTCAACAGCGGCGTTCAGTGCCAGAATGTTAGTCTGGAAAGCAATACCTTCAATGATCGAGACGATTTCGCTCACTTTGCGCGAGCTACCACGAATGTTATCCATGGTTGAAAGCATGGTGGTCAGTGATGTGCTGCTCTTCTCCGATAATCCGCTGGCGTTAGCGGCAAGCTGACTCGCCTGGCGCGTGTTATCGGCAGTCTGACGTACCGTTTCACTCAGTTCGGTCATGCTGGCAGCGGTTTGTTCCAGCGATGCCGCCTGCTGTTCTGTACGTGATGAGAGATCTTCATTGCCTGCGGTGATCTGCACCGATGCGCTGCTAACCGATTGTGACGCCTGGCGCACGGACGATAGAGCACCTGATACGCGATCCATCAGGATGTTAAACGAGTGCGCCATATTGCCTACTTCATCACGACGACTTTCATCCGCCTTCAAAGTTAAATCGAGGTTCTCGCTGGCCGCCATCATCACCTTGCCCGCGGCAGACAAACTGCGACGAATACGCAGTACGGTGAACAGCGACAGCAAACCAAAAATCAGCACAGTCGCGATAACGCCAGCAATGGTGGTCCACAGCACGGAATGGAAGGTGCTGCGGTTGGTGGCGCGCAGTTCATCGCCAATAGTGATATTTAGCTGCAGCTGTTTTTGATAATCACTGATCAGCTGACGGATCGCGGCACCGATGCCAGTTTGCCCGTCAATCAGCGCCAGGCTGATGTCATTTTGATGGCCACGCGAAGCGGCTAAGAAAGACGGAAGCGCGGCGATGACGTGCTCAATATTGGCGTAAGCGACTTCCGTTAAGCGCCTATCTTCATCATTGGAGATATCGTTAGCCATGTAGTAATCGGTTTGTGATTTCAAATCCGCCAGCTGTTTTTGGATCTCATTCTCAATCGCCGGCATTTTACTGTCGTCGGTCTGGCTTTTGTGTTTGTACAGCGTTAGCGCCAACTGGTTACTGCCATCAATCAATTTGCCAAGATCTTTGATCGAGGGAATCGCATTGGCCTGCACGTATTCAAAACGATCCTGAAAACCTGAAAGCAGAGAAATGGCAAGTACAGCTTGTAGGATGATGGCAGCAAACAGGATGGAAAATGTGGCAAACAGACGTTGGGAGATGTTCATTTTATTATCCTTAATCTTAAGGCATCCCGGCTTTGGCAGCACAGGGTAGAGGGCAGATTAATAACCATCGGCAGTTTGAGGAAATTAGTTAATTTTTTTATCGATGATTTATGCTTCCGGCTATTTATCACACTAATTATTAACATCATCCGACGCTGATGACTGATTCGGATGCGTGATAAGTAATGGACTACAAGACTCGGCTTGCTCTCCGATATTTTCCTACAGACCTGCTCTTTATCATTTTGGCAATGGTTAAAAATTGCTGGGTATAGAGAGAGTAAATCCTATGAATAAAGTATTTCGTGTGGTCTGGAATGCAGCGATGCAGCGTTTTGTTGTGGCTTCAGAGCTGGCTAAGGGCAAAGTTAAATCAAGTTCCTCAGCTGTTGCCGCGGGTAACTCAAATTATAAAGCGTTTGCTTTTTCTGGCGTTGCTGTTGCACTGGCGTTAGCGTCTCCGTCTGTGTTTGCTGTGTCGATTATTGCAAATGGTGCAACCCTAACTTATGACGGTCAGGATATTACGGCGACCGGTTCGGGCGAATTAGCGCGCGGATTGAGTGCGACTAACAATGGTGTAATTAATTTCAGCAACGGTAGCGTCACCACCAATGCTGCCGCTGGCTTTGGTGCCTTCGTCGATACCAATGCCACCATTAAACTGGATAACACCACGATCAAGACCGCAGGCACTAACGCGCAAGGCATCTATGCCAAAGGTGCGGGTAGCGTAACCGGTGATGGTGTGCATATCACCACCAGCGGAACAACCGCCTATGGTATTCAGACCAGCAATGGTTCTGTGAGCCTGGCGAATAGCTCCGTGACGACCACAGGGGCGAATGCCACCGGCATTGTTGCTGCGGGTACAACGGGCAATGTCACTCTTACGGACAGCACCATTGAGACTGCGGCGAATGGTGCACAAGGTATCTATATTAAAGATGGCGCTAATGTAACGGGCGACGGTGTGCACATCACCACCAACGGTAATACCGCTTATGGCGTACAAAACGCCAATAGCTATGTGGCGCTGACGAACAGCTCAGTCAACACCTCAGGAGAAGGTGCTTTCGGTGTGGTTGGTACCTCTGCAGCGGGCAATACCACCATTAGTGACAGCATCATCCATACGACAGGTGATACCGCCCATGCGCTTTTCGCTTCAGGCGGTGCTCAGATGACGGTAAATAACAGCGAGATTACCGCTGAAGGTCATTTTTCAAATGGAGCTAAAGCGTCAGGTGCGGGCAGCGTACTGAACGTCAATAACAGCAACATCACCACAACAGGGGCATCCGCAGAAGCCGTGTTAGCTTACGGTGGTGGCACAATTAATCTGACCAACACCAATATCTTTACCGACCGTGTCAACTCTTACGGTCTTCGTGCCAATGGCGGTAATGCCGTGGTTAATTATGATGGCGGCAGTATTACCACGACTGGAGGGACTTCAACAGTACAGGCAATTAATGGGGGCGCAGTAAACATCAATAACGCCACTGTTAATGGAGGATCATTAACTGTTGAGGCCTATGGCAAAGGCGCAGTTAATCTCGACAGCGTGATAATCAATAATGATGGCTCACAGGCCAATACTGCGGCGGCAGTTTATGCTCATGACGCAGGCACAACATTCAACGCGAAAAATGTCCAGATAAATACCACAGGAACTAATGTGTTCGGCATTCAGTTAGTCGGTATTCAGTCAACGCTGGATAATGTGGAAATAAACAGCACAGTCAGAGGTGCCGGTCTTCAGGCATACGCTGGTAGTAATATTGTCGCGAATAATTTGCGCATGAATATTGAAAGCCAGGATGGGCTGGATATGTCGACTGGCCTGACTATGGGTTCGGCCGCGGGTGATAATAACGTTGAGATGAGTAATTCTCAGGTCGCTATGCAGGGTGCGAACAGCACCGCTTTAATGTTCAAGTCTGATGCTATCAGCAATAACACGTTGTCTCTGACCGACAGCGCCGTTACTGCGCCTGAAGGCACTGCCATGATGGTAATGGGAACGGCGAACGCGCAGGTAACAGCATCAGGCAGCTTGTTATCCGGCGCAACGCTGTTATCCGCTGGTGCTGGCAATACCGCCGGTGTGCTGAGCAATGTTGAACTCACCGGCGATAATGGCTCGGTATTCAATGGTGATGTAGTGATTGATCGTGCCAACACCGCGAAAAACATTATCACCCTCGACAATAATTCAGTCTGGAACGGAGCGACAAGTTCGCTGGAGAATCTGAACCTGTCGAATGGCAGCCAGTGGAATGTTACATCGAACTCTGCGGTAGACAATCTGACGGTGAATAATGCCACGCTGAATATGACCGCGCCTGGCACCGGCTTTAGCCAGGTGACCTTGTCCAGCCTGAACAGCACCAACGGCACTATCGACTTTAAAACGCACCTGATGGATGACCATTCAGAGACCGATCACCTGCACATCACCGGTGATTACACCGGTAATAGCAACGTGGTGGTACAGAATGCTGGCGGCACCGGCGCGCAAACCATTGATGGTATCGAGCTGATTCGCGTCGATGGCGACGTGAACGGTACGTTCACCCAGCAGGGCCGAATTGTGGCGGGTGCTTACGATTATCATCTGGTGCAGGATGCCAATAAATGGGTGCTGGAGAGCAACAGTAATAATGTTGCGCCGGGTAATCCGGGCAGCAATCCCGCGAACCCTGGCGATCCTGACAATGGTTCTGGCACGCCAGGCGATGATACGGGTACACCGGGCAACGGTTCAGGTAACGCTGGCGATGTGGGCAAGCCGGTGAAAGGTTTCCCGATTACACGTCCTGAAGCGGGCAGCTACGCAGCCAACCTTGCGGCAGCGAACACGCTGTTCACCACTTCGCTGGATGATCGCTTGGGCGAGACGCACTACATCGGCGCAGATGGTAAGAAACACGCGACCAGCCTGTGGCTGCGTAACGCAGGTGGACACACGCGCTTCAGTGATAGCTCCGGCCAGCTGAAAACCACCGGCAACCGTTATGTGATGCAGTTAGGCGGCGACATCGCTCAGTGGAGCAGCAACGGTGCGGATCGCTTCCACCTTGGCGTGATGGGCGGCTACGCAAATGCGCAAAGTAACACGCACTCCAACGTAACGGGTTACACGTCGAAAGGTCAGGTGCACGGTTACAGCACCGGCGTTTACGCGACCTGGTTGCAGGATAACGCGGACAAGACCGGTGCGTATGTTGATAGCTGGATGCTCTACAACTGGTTCGACAACAGCGTGAAAGGTGATGGCATCGCGGAAGAGAGCTACAAATCCAAAGGCATTACCGCCTCCGTTGAAGCCGGTTACGCTTTCAAAGTTGCGGAGATGAGCGAGCGTTCCAGCTTCTATCTGCAACCGAAAGCGCAGGCAACATGGATGGGCGTGAAAGCGGATGACCATAAAGAGCACAACGGCACGCGTGTGGTCGGTGAAGGTGATAACAACGTGCAAACGCGTCTGGGTGTTCGCGCCTATATCAAAGGCCACAACGCCATTGATGATGGCAAAAACCGCACCTTCGAACCGTTTATCGAAGCCAACTGGGTTCATAACACCGAAAGCTACGGCAGCAGCATGAATGGAGTCAGCGTTCAGCAAGCTGGTGCGCGTAACCTCGGCGAAGTGAAAGTGGGTGTCGATGCCAAGCTGAATAAAACCGTCAATCTGTGGGGCAATATTGGTCAGCAGATGGGGGATAAAGGTTACAGCGATACCAGTGCGATGGTGGGCGTGAAGGTTAATTTCTGATTGGTTGGGTAGCAGGTCGCCATGAATGGCGACCCTACAACAATGAGCCGGTGCGCAGTTGTGCGCACCGGCTCATTGTTCATTATGGTCTGCGGAACAGCGCCAGGCTGCGGCCTTCCAGCTCGAAATCCTTCTCTTTAGTAATCACCAATCCCTTCTCAACGCCTTCTGAAGTC
>NZ_DAMBSA010000120.1:0-11217 GCF_032054795.1 Pantoea sp. CTOTU49201 | reverse complement strand
TGCGCGGCGTGGCGCTGGATGCGGACTGGTCGCTGCTGCCAGAATCACTGCAGCCGATGATGGAGGCGATTGCCTTGCACGGCAGCGAAGATCATCTGGCGAAGCGCGAAGCCTTCACGCCGGACGAGTTTGAAGCCAGCATCGAGGCGATTCGCCCTGCGGCGCTGGAGCTGCATGAATACTGGCAGGAACAGCGCATGGCGCAGCCCGATCCAGAACCTCAACTGCCGCACTTTGCCGGCGAGAAAACTGGCCGCAACGATCCTTGCCCATGCGGCAGCGGTAAAAAATATAAGCAGTGCTGCGGCAAGTAGGGTCGCCGAATTAGTTTTTCGTAGGATGCGCATTCATGCGCACCAGGTCGCCATGAATGGCGACCCTACAAGTTTTGCAGCGATTGTGGGTGCCAATAATGCATTTTTGCTGCAGCGCGGGTGTTGAGGCGACATCCCAAACCGCTGAGCGAATGAGGGATTCCAGGGCGAGCCGCATGGATGCGGCGAGAGGTGGCGTTGAGCAGGAGCGAATCGCCACCGGTCCGTCAGAAATCGCGAATGAGTGAAGGTACCGCGAAGCGGCGGGTTGGGCTGGCGCAAGGCCCGGGAGTGCAGAGGGCGTGGCCAGACGTCCTCTGCTCGGTCGCCGCACGACGTTACTGCAACTGCCTCAGTATAGGGCGAACGAAAGTCTCTCGGTGATTAACTGAGCGGCATTACGCCATTCATGGCGACCTGGCAACCAGATGCGCATAACTGCGAACCTTACGGCAGCGATGCCGCTTTCACCTCGGTCACCCAGGTTGGCAACTGCCATGCACCGCCCGCGCGAATCGCACGGCACATGCCGGTGGTAGCATCGCTACTCTGCTCAAACGCTTTGCCATCCCACACCCACGCCGCCGTGCTCCAGCAGTCGCCGATGCCGCGCCCTTTCTGCGCTTCGGATATCACACCTTCACTGTAATCAGAGCCGGAATCCGTCACCAGCTGCGGCGTGCCCTGCAACGCTTGGTCGATCAGCCAATAGCCGTAACCTTCGTTATACGCCCCGCGCCAGCACAATGCGGCGATCAGCACGTGCGCATCATCAACCGGCGTTAACGTCAGCGGCTCCGCGCCCTCTTCCGGCTGATCGTCGGACGGTGCCAGGTTGTCGCAGCTGTCGTCATCGGTGAGTGAAGCAATCAGCTTCGGCTTCAACAGCGCCAGCTCATCGGCCGTCAACGGACGCGCATCGGCCTTCACCACTTTCACCTGTTGAATCACCGGCATCGCCACCGCTGCCGGTACGCTGTTTTCCGGCTTGTTGCCTTTACGCACCAGCGCGCCCGGCGTGCTAAGACGACCTTGCGCATCATCCATCTTCAGCAGCACCGCAAAAGCGCCATTGCTGGAGAGATCAAAAGGCTCCTCGCCACCGCGAAACTCGACTTTGCCGCTGCCTTTAATACCGTTGATCAGCGCCTGGGTTTGTTCATCGGTCAGCGTCCATTCGTCGTTGTCGGCTTTCGCCACGTCGCCCAGCGCACGGTCATCAATCCACAGCGCTAAGTTGTTCACCACTTTAGAATCATCATCGCCGGTATCGGCGAGCACCACGCGACCGTGCGTCACCGCATTAGGGCCACCGGCACGCACCAACAGCACCGAGCCGCCCGCGCCCTCTTCAGCGCTGTAACCGGCGGCGCGACAGGTCAGCGTGTTATCGCAGGCCAATTCCCAGTCTTTGTGGCTAAAAGAGACGCCGTCTTGATCTGCTAACAGCGGCGCACTCAGGCTGGCAAGTAGCGACATCGCCAGCAGCAATCGGGTAATCATGCCATCTCTCCATAATGGTAAAGGTGGCTAGTGTGATGATTTTTGTGACGCGGGAGAAGTGAATTTTTTGCGGCGATGCTGATTTAAAGCGCCGCCACAATCTGCTGTCGCAGCCACTGCTGAGCCGGGTCGCGGTGCAGGCGTTCATGCCACAGCAACAAAATATCGAAACCCGGCACCTCCAGCGGCAAATCGATTACCGCAAGCTGCGAAGCGTGACGCACCAGCCGCTCGGGCAGCACTGCCACCAAATCGCTGTTCGCCAGCGTCTCCTGCATAAACAAGAAATGCGGCACCGACAACACCACGCGGCGTGAACGTCCCAGCTTCGCCAGCGCAGTATCGGTGGCGGCGCTGAAGCCGCCGCCATCCGGCGACACCATGACAAATTCCAGCTGGCAGAATTGATCCAGCGTTGGCGTCCGTTGCAATTGTGGGTGATCGCGCCGTCCCGCCAGCACATAGCGCTCGCTGAACAGTTTGCGTTGATGCAGCGTTGGCGACGCGTTATCACCAGTGTGAAACACCACATCCAGCTCACCTTTCTCCAACTGTTGCGCCACCAGCGGCGGATTAAGCGCCAGAACCGCCATACGACTCTGCGGTGCAGCTGCACGAATCAGGTTGAGCGCGGGCAGCACCAACGCCGACGAAGTGTAATCGGTGGCGGCGATGCGCCAGGTGACTTCGGCATTGGCCGGATTAAAGGTATCGGGCGGCGCGACAGCACGTTCTACCGCCTCAAGCGCCAGACGCAGCGGCTCACGCAACGCTTCTGCACGCGCCGTTGGCAACATGCCGCGCGGCCCAGGCAACAACAGCGGATCGTCAAAATGTGTACGCAATCGCGCTAATTGAGCACTGACGGAAGGCTGCGAGAGATGCAGACGCTGCGCTGCGCGCGTCACGTTGAGTTCGGTTAACAACACGTTGAGCGTCTGCAGCAGATTCAAATCCAGCGAGTTGATATTCACCTTGTCTATACCTGAGATATCAGCAATTGATTTCTACTATAGCCAGCACCGACTTAATCTGCAGTGGTTTTCATCTCACAGGATTAAGCCCATGAATGTACTGATTGTGTATGCCCATCCGGAACCGCGTTCGCTGAGCGCTTCCCTCAAAGACTTTACCGTGCAGCATTTGCAGCATGCCGGACATCAGGTGCAGGTCTCCGATCTCTATGCGATGCAGTGGAAAACGCAGCTCGATGCTGATGACACGCGCGCCCCATTAGTGGGCGACCATTACGATGCGACGGTGGATTCACGCTTCGCCTACGATCATCAATTGCAAGCTGTGGATATCGCCGCCGAGCAGGAAAAATTACGCTGGGCTGATACGGTGATTTTCCAGTTTCCGCTGTGGTGGTTTTCGATGCCCGCCATCATGAAAGGCTGGTTTGACCGCGTTTACGCCAACGGATTTGCCTACGGTGTGGGCGAGCACAATGAACAGCATTGGGGCGATCGCTACGGCGAAGGCAATCTCAGCGGTAAACGCGCGATGCTGGTGGTAACGACGGGTGGATGGGAATCGCATTACAGCCCGCGCGGCATTAACGGCCCGATTAACGATCTGCTGTTCCCGATTCAGCACGGCATGCTGTTTTATCCCGGCTTTAGCGTGCTGCCGCCGCTGGTTTTCTATCGGGTACAAAAGTCAGCAGCAGAGCGTTTTGCTGGCTGGTGCGATGCGCTGGCCACAAGGCTGGATATGTTGGAAGAGACAGCGCCAATTGCCTATCGTCAGCAAATCGGCGGCGACTATGAGATTCCTGCGCTGACGTTGAAAGCGGAGTTTGTAGCGGAAGAGAGCGGCTTTGGCGTGCACGTGAAGCGGTGAAAGGCGGCAGGCTCGGCGCTGAGCCTGCTGTTACTCGTACAGCCAGCGCCCCGCTTTCGCCGATTCAATCAACATTCCCAGCGTGAAATCAGGTACCACCGGCACTTCACGCTTATTGAAAGGATTGAGAATCTGCGCCAGCGAGGGCTCATCGGGATAGTAGGTTTCGATGACAAATCCGCCGCGATCGACGCTGAACTCGCCGAAGAACTCATCCATCAGCGCAGCAGCTTCTTCACGTTCGAAGTTGAGATCGCTATCGATATCAATCTGCGGCGTCAGCGTCTTTTGCTTAAACAGGTAAACGCCGTCGTAACGTCGCACCAGCTCGTAGATACGCTGCTCAATTTCAACTGTCATCGCTTCTGCACCTCCACTGATTTCACCGGAGCGCCATTCTGCCATGCAATCCCGACAGTTGGATGAAAAAAATCTCTGCGAGAGAATTTTGAGACAAAGCGCGAATTTTCTGAGCGGGACGCCTGGTCTATTGCGTCAACGCGTCCTGTGCTTGTTTCAACTCTTCACGCGCGTCGGCCAGTTTACGCTGCTGCTTCTCAATTTTGTCGCTGCGGCCTTTGGCCTGCGCCTCTTGTAAATCCTGCTCACGCTCCTGCACTTTCAACTGCTTATCCGCCACTTTTTCCTGGCGCGCTTTGAGTAATCCGCTGTCGGTGCAATGTTCGCTAGCTTCGCGCAACGCTTTCTCCAGACCCGCGATGCGCGCAGCATTGCCATGCTCACGCGCCATCGCCAGTTCTTGCTGGATATCCTGTTTTTTGGCGTCACAGCCGGTGGCTGGGTTGGCAGCCTGAACAGAAGTCATAGTCAAAGCGGAGAGAAGAATCGAAAGGGAAATCAGAGTGTTTTTCATGGTGAACTCTTGGTTTAAGTTGATGGGCGCTATTATACGAAGAGTTCTTAAGAGGATCTTAAAGGTGCAAGCAACTTACTAAGCCGTTTCCATTAAGCTGCCGTTTGACGGCGAAAAAAGGCTTGGCGCTATTAATTTGATACACATAACGCCAAACTCACCTCGGAAATGATGTGGCTCCGTCTCACAATTGGCGTTGAATCAAACTCGTGTGAATCGTTTTAATTTCACCTTTTAAGTTATCTCCGCGATACACCATCGACGTATCGTACCGTTGATACTTATCTTCTCGTGTGGCGCTAAACCAATTAAACGAACCAACACAAAGTAAACGCTCGTCCCCAATTACGATTTTACTGTGAACGCGATTGACCAGCTTAGTAGTAACACCAAACTCATTCAGTTTTTCCAGTGCGCTGTGAAGCCGCCGCTGTTTTTCTTGACGCTTTTCATAATCGCTATGTTCGGTATTGTAATGCTTGTCCGTCACCACAGTAATATCAACACCGCGAGCACGTGCCTGAATCATTGAGTTTAAAAAGCCAGTTTGCTCAAGCTTTTGCCAGGTCAACCAAGGAGATACAATGGTAATGCTCTTCTCGATTGTACCCAATGTCTGATTCAGAAATGCATCATGCTGATCTACCCCATGTAGCGTAGAAACGGGCATCTGGGCTGCGTTCAAGTCTTTACGTACCTGAAATTCAAACGCTAACGCGTTGCTGTCTTGTGCAAACAAGTATTTTGCCAATAATCCTCTTGGCGAAGAGGCAGGTTGGATCTCAAATAAATCCATGTCCCCAAAGACCAGGAAACTATCTTTAGCGCGGGAGACCGCGACGTTCAACATGCTGCTGTCGCTGTCGATAAATCCACCATCCTCATGTTTGGAATAAACTGGGGAGAAGATCACGATTGCTCTTTCTGCACCTTGCAGGGAGTGAACAGTACCGACTGTCAGTGAATCATCATCTTCACCACAGTTAATACCCAGCTTACTCAATGAGGCTCTAATAGCGTTCACCTGCGCCGAAAATGGCGTTACGATTCCCACCGTTTGATGCAGTGGTTTGTCATAATGATGCTCTATTTCTTCTTTATGGGTCGCCAGCCAAGCCGCTATTGTCTCGGCTTCACAAGTGTTGTATCGGCTGCCACCGTTTGCCCGTTTACCCAACCCATCAATATGCAGATAACCCATCGCTGGAAAAAGTGTCTCTTTTTCACCGCCCCGTTTTGGCTGTAACTTGCCGTGGTAGCAGAGCGCGTTACAGTAACCGATGATGTTATCGAAACAGCGACGATGCTCATACAGATACATGCCGCGGGCCAGATCCGGGTCATACTGGTAGCGCGAGCTAAATTGAGCGATTTTCATCACGCTGCCCGATGCCGAGCTTTTCCCTGAATCACATATAAGCGCATAAGCCTCCGCTAGCGCTTCCTGAGTACCGACAGGGAGGAGGTTCCCCTCAACCATATTGCCGATATCAATGCCCGGCAAACTGTTCCAGATGGGTGCGATCTGTTCCGTATCGCCAATTACTAACGCTTTTTTTGCTAATGCGAAGGAGGCTGCGGCTACCTCCGGCAATACCTGCCCCGCTTCATCAACAATTAATAAATCGGCCAAATTATAAAAATATCCGGATTCAAATTTCTTAGCGCCGCCAACATGTTCGCTAATGACCATATGACGAGGCAGCATGTAACAGGTCATCACCACACAAGGGGTGAGCTTCATTCTTCGATGCCAGCGAGCCAGGGTAGCTTTCGCCCCCTTACGACCTTTTTCCTTTCGAAGATCGCCAATGGCGGCCATGTCCATCAGCCATCGCCCCTCCCAGTAGTGAGATGCAGTAAGAAATGCCGGGAATCGGATAGCCGTATCGGCGAGCGCATCAGCCACAGCAAGGGTTATCTCATCTTTGCCCGCATGTCCCAGGGAAACCGAGAAACCATGCCAAACTCGCAGAGCTTCGCTTTCACGTCTGGAAACCTCCTGAGCAAAATCAATCTGCTGCTGGTACTCGGCCTGCTCTTCTTGGGCGCGAGCAATAAGCCCGTCGATATAAGCATCAACATCTTCCGGCGCTGAGCCCTTAAACTCGGCCATCCTTGCACCAAACGTAGTGTCGAGTAAGAGGTTAATCTGATAGTGGCGCTTTGTACGAACCGCGGGAATCCATGAGAAGATCGCATAGAGCATCGACTCGCTGGCACGATACTGTTGCCACTGCTTTTTACCCTGAGTTAACAACGCAATGTCTTTTGTGCTATCGAGCAGTAGCTTACTTTTATCGTGAATATAAAGGTCGAGGTCTTCGCTAAGGTGGATCCGCTCCTCGCGAATGCGGATCAAATTCCCCCAGGCCTGCTCAATATGTTTAAGCTGAGCTAACTGCGCGGTTAAACGCTCATGTAGTAGATTCACAACTTGTTCTGGAGAACGGCATTCCGCAGATGGGAACGCTACTTTTGCCCTCTCAAGATAAAGTACCAGCGCATCTTCAACGTATTCGGTAGATTCCACACGGTTGAAAAAGTCTTCAGTCTGGTACTTTTTAGCGGCCTCAGCTTCACGCATTTGAGAAGGGAAATAAGCACCATAACTTTTTAGTTCCGGTAGCCAGCGCCCGGCCATAGCCCCTGTTCCAGTGGAAAAGTCTTTACCGAAGGCCTCAATGATATTGGTAACGGCTTGGTTGTTGGTTGAGGTGGCAATCACTACCGGTGGTTCAGATTTGTTAAATGCCGCTTTAACCCATTCAGTAGCAATGATAGAGAGAACAAGTGTAGTTTTTCCAGTTCCCGGCGGACCATTGACGGCAAGGATATCGCCCGACTGCTGCGTGAGATAATGGCTAAGAGCGTCGCGCTGCGCCACAGCAAGCGGGAATTCATTTCCTGAATGGCCTAATCGCTCGCTGAATTTCGCATTAGATGCAAGCAACGGTTCCAGGATCGGCTTGGCAGTCGAAGCAAAGCGTGTTAATAGCGGAACCTCTTTCTTGCACACCCGAAGATGATCATACAGAGGGAGGATATGGCGGCTGGCACCGCCGGGCTGGTTGGCTTTTATAACGTAACCATATTCGGCGAGTTCATATTGCTCGTGGGTGGCGACCCATTGTCCGATTACGTATTCCAGCAAATTGCTTATTTCAGTCTGAAACTTTTGCCACTGCAGCTGATGCTTCTCATACCGCTGGGCTCGCTGCTCGTCATTTTCCTCTTCGTATTGCTGTTCGTAATCCACTTCAAAGGTGGTCGAGTTATGCGTGGTTTTATATCTATCATATTGCGCCATCTCGCCAATTGAGAAGGTGCCTTTTGGGAGAGGCTCTAACAGGTCACGGGGGATAGTGGCCGATGAAGTAGGGAACAAAAAACCTTCGCGATTAAGTAGCGCAGATGATACCAGCGGTGTGACTATTCCAGGAGCGCCTGCCATTCGCTCTTTGCCGTGCTGTAGCAAACGTAACCAGGCTTGAGGTCGTAGCACTACCTCAACGGTTTTTACCGTGTCACCTTCACCCTCAAAAGACGCATTAACAGTCTCTTCATCCAGCCGTCCCGTGCTGATGTCCACCCAACGAGTAAATTTATCCGCATCCTTACGCTCAAATGCCCCTTTCCCTGATTCGGCATCGGCTAAAGAATTACGCCAGTATGATGTGAATCCCTGAGTATTCCTGTCCATTATCCATCCCTTGATATAATAAAATTATTGATTTAATTGATATTAACGCAACCCATGGTTGAACATTGTCCACGATGAGAACGCGATCGCAATAATTTGTTTATGTAGCTAAGGAAGTGAGATTAGGTAAAAAGCCAGATTTCAGACACAAAAAAAGCCGCTCGTAAGCGACTTAATTTTGCATCAATCGATGGTGCCGAAGGCCGGACTCGAACCGGCACGTATCTCTACGGTTGATTTTGAATCAACTGCGTCTACCGATTTCGCCACTTCGGCACTGAAGAGGATGCGGAAAACGTTGGGGATTATACCGTTACGAGCAGAGTGCGCAACTGGAATCGTTGGGGATGTGTGCTAAGCGTTGAAAAAAACAGCGTTTCGCAGATAACTGCTTGTTATACCATCAATCCCACCAAACGAAGTTCAAAAACCAAAACCCAGAACGGTCCCAATTTTCCCCAATCCGCCCGCTTAACTGGAACTTTCCGCAGCCAAACCTCTCTTAACCAAAACTGACGCAGTCAGAACATAAAAGACAACGAGGTTGAGATGAAATTACAAGGCATGATTTGGGGATGGGGCATCGCGGCAGCTATGGTTGCGGGGAGCGCATCAGCGGCAAGCTGGCAGGATCAGCTGAGCAGCGCGGCATCGCAGCTGTCACAGCAGAACAACAGCACCAGTAATACCAGCACCACGCAGAACGGCGGCATGTCGCTCTCATCGCTCACTGGCCTGCTGAACGGCGGCGATAAAGCGGTGAGTTCCAACAGCATGACCAACGCCGCAGGCGTGATGTCGTATTGCGTGCAGCACAACGTGGTGGATAACAACGTGAAGTCGGTGAAGGATCAGGTGTTGAGCAAACTCGGCCTGAACAGCACCACCGCGCAAGAGCAGAAAACCGATTATCAGCAGGGTTTGCAAGGCTTGCTTAACACCGGCAACGGTCAGCAGCTGAATTTGCAGAGCCTGAGCAACTCGCCGATGGGTGAGAAGCTGAAAACCAAAGCCTGCGACGTGGTTCTGAAGCAAGGCAAAAAATATATCGGCATGTAAGGACGCGCCGGTATCAAGGCGCGAGCTGTCCCTCGCGCCTTTTCTTTAACCCAATAACGCTCGCGTCTCCTGCACCGTTCTCTGCAACAACTCCCGCGCCTGCTCCACCGATCGAATATTGGTATAGCCAATCACCAGGCCATAGCGTTTCTGCGTCTGCATGTACCAGCCAGAAAGCGGCAAGACGCGCAGCTGATGCCGCTGCCAAATCGCCGCCAGCGCCGCGTCCTGCGTGCCGCGTGGCAGGAAGGCGACAATGTGCATGCCGCCATCGGTCAACTCAAAATCAAACACATCCGGGAAACACGCCTGTAAGGCATCCAGCATCATGCGGCGTCGCTGCTGATAAAGCGTGCGCATCTTTTTGATGTGGCGATAGAAATGCCCTTCGCTCAGGAACTGCGCCAGAATCTTTTGCGGCAGCAGCGACATGCCGGTTTCGAGGATTTCTCCCAGCTCGCTGAAGCGCGCAATGGTCTCTTTCGGCATCACCAGATACCCCACGCGCATCGCCGGCATCATGGTTTTGCTGAAGGTGCCGGTGTAAATCACCCGATCGTGCACATCGAGGCTTTTCAGCGCCGGAATCACTTTGCGCGTGTAGTGAAACTCGCCGTCGTAATCATCTTCAATAATCCAGCTATCGTTGTGTTGCGCCCACTCCAGAAGCTGATGCTTGCGCGGTAGCGATAAGGTTACTGCCAGCGGGCTGTGATGCGTAGGCGTGACGATGGCGAAACGCGCATCGGCGTGATAGCGCAGCAGATAATCCACATCCATACCTTGCCGATCGACCGGCACGTAATGCAGATTCGGCGCGATGCGCTTCAGCAGTTTTTGCCCGAAGAAATAGCCGGGATCTTCAAACAACACCTTGTCGCTTGGCTGCGCCAGCACCGCCAGAATCAGTCGCAGGTTGGCGCGATAGCCGCTGGTGGTGAAAATCTGTTCCGGCTGGCAGTTAAGTCCACGCGAAATATTCAGGTAGCTAGCGATAGCTTCCCGCAGCGGTTGATAACCCATGATCGGCGGCAAAATCATCTCATCCGCACGCAAGGTTCGCGCCGCTTTGCCGGAAATCAGCAGCCATTTTTTATGCGGAAACTCATCCAGTGCCGGAATGCCAAGCCGCAGCTCGCCTTTTGGTTCACGCAGTGATGCATCACTAGTTGGCGGCGCAGGCAGCGCTGTTTCCTCCGTTGCTGCCGCCAGAATCAGTTCAGGATTAACGTGCGTGCCCTTCGCGCCCTGGCTGACGAAATAGCCTTCGCCGATCAGGATTTCATAGGCGGCTTCCACCGTTTTTCGCGCCACCTGCAACTCACTCGCCAGCGTGCGGATCGCCGGTACGCGGTCGCCTGGCTTAAGTTGCCCTGCGAGAATCTGCTGGCGATATCGCGCATAAATCTCTTTATATCCCACGCCATGTCCTACCTGTTTTCACGGTTTTTGACCCTTTTCACTCAGACATAGAAGTTTAAGATGCACGCATCAACCACGCAATGCATCGCCATCTCGCTTAAGGAACAATTGAATGAAACTGCTGCACATCAAAGTCAGCCCCGATTTGGCGGGTTCGGCGTCACGCATCGCTTCGGCTCATTTAGTCGAGAAACTGCGGGCGCAGCATGCCGACCTCGAAGAGACGGTGCTGGATTTGGCGCAACATCCGCTGCCGCATCTGGATGCCTTTACGATTGGCGCTTTCTTTACTCAGCCGGATCAGCGCGATGAAGCGCAGCGTGCCGCCATCCAGACGTCGGAGCGTTTGGTCGATCAGCTGTTTGCCTGCGACACACTGGTGATCTCCTCGCCGATGTGGAACCTCGGTTTGCCTTCAGTGCTGAAAGCCTGGTTCGACCATATTACCCGCGCCGGACGCACCTTCGCCTTCACGCCAGAGGGCTGCAAAGTCGGAT
>NZ_DAMBSA010000119.1:5370-11242 GCF_032054795.1 Pantoea sp. CTOTU49201 | reverse complement strand
TGCCGGTGTGGCGATCATTTACCAGGAACTGCATCTGGTACCGGAAATGAGCGTGGCGGAGAACATTTATCTCGGCCAACTGCCACACAAGCGCGGTTTGGTGAATCGCAAACTGCTGCGCTATGAAGCCGGTTTGCAATTGCAAAATCTCGGCATGGATATCGATCCCGATATGCCGCTGAAGTATCTGTCGCTCGGCCAGTGGCAGATGGTGGAGATCGCCAAAGCGCTGGCGCGTAACGCGCGCATCATCGCCTTTGACGAACCGACCAGCTCGCTGTCGGCGCGCGAGATTGAACACTTGTTCCGCGTCATCCGTCAGCTACGCGAGCAGGGCCGCACCGTGCTGTACGTGTCGCATCGCATGGAGGAGATTTTTGCGCTGAGCGACGCCATCACCGTGTTTAAAGATGGTCGCTACGTGCGCACCTTTACCGACATGAAAAACACCCATCACGACGATCTGGTGCAGGCGATGGTGGGACGCAATCTTGGGGATATTTATGGTTACGCGCCCCGTGAACTGGGCCCGGTGCGTCTGCAGCTGGACGCGGTGGAGGCTAAGGGTGTGCGCACGCCGATTTCACTGACGGTGCGTGCCGGTGAAATCGTGGGTCTGTTTGGCTTAGTTGGCGCAGGTCGCAGCGAACTGATGAAAGGGCTGTTCGGTGCTACCAAACTGCGCGGAGGCACCGTGACGCTGGATGGCAAAAAGCTCAACATTCGCCAGCCGATCGACGCCATTCGCGCTGGCATCATGCTGTGCCCGGAAGATCGCAAATCCGAAGGCATCATTCCGGTGCATTCGGTGCGCGATAACATCAACATCAGCGCGCGTCGCCACAATCTCACCGCCGGTTGTCTGATCAAACCGAGCTGGGAGGCGAAAAACGCCGATATCCACATTCGTTCACTCAACATCAAAACGCCGGGCCCGCAGCAGCTGATCATGAACCTTTCGGGCGGCAACCAGCAGAAGGCGATTCTGGGCCGCTGGTTGTCGGAAGAGATGAACGTGATTCTGCTCGATGAGCCGACGCGCGGCATTGACGTTGGTGCCAAACATGAAATCTACAACCTGATTTATGCCCTGGCGAAAAAAGGCATTGCGGTGCTGTTTGCCTCCAGCGACTTGCCGGAAGTGATGGGATTAGCCGATCGCATTCTGGTGATGCGTGAAGGTGAAATTGCCGGTGAACTGTCCCACGACACGGCCACAGAGCAGCTGACGCTGAGCCTGGCGATGCCGAAAACCACTCAAGCGGCCGCCGTGGCCTGATGTAAAGGAGAGCAATAATGGCTTCATCTACCACTTCCAACACGCCACCGGTGCAGCGCAACGGGCTGCAACTCGGGCGGATTTGGGACAACTTCGGCATGCTGGTGGTGTTCGCACTGCTGTTTATCGTTTGTGCCATTTTCGTGCCGAACTTTGGCTCCATCATCAATATGAAAGGGCTCGGTCTGGCGATGTCGATGTCCGGCATGGTGGCGTGTGGCATGCTGTTCTGCCTCGCCTCCGGCGACTTTGACCTCTCCGTGGCGTCGGTGATCGCCTGCGCCGGTGTGGTCACTGCAGTGGTGATCAATATGACCGAAAGTCTATGGATTGGCGTCGCGGCCGGTTTACTGCTCGGCATGGCAACTGGCTTTATCAACGGCTTTGTTATCGCGCGGCTGAAAATCAACGCCCTGATCACCACGCTGGCCACCATGCAGATTGTGCGCGGCCTAGCATATATCTTCTCCGACGGCAAAGCGGTGGGCATCGAAGACGAGCGCTTCTTTACCCTCGGCTACGCCAACTGGCTCGGCGTACCGGCACCGATTTGGCTCACCATCGCCACCATGGTGCTGTTCGGCTTCTTACTAAACAAAACTACCTTTGGCCGCAACACGCTGGCAATTGGTGGCAACGAAGAAGCGGCGCGTCTGGCCGGTGTGCCGGTGGTGCGTACGCGCATCATCATCTTCATCTTGTCGGGTTTAGTGTCGGCGGCGGCAGGCATCATTCTGGCGTCGCGCATGACCAGCGGCCAGCCAATGACGTCGCTCGGTTACGAGCTGATTGTGATTTCGGCTTGCGTACTGGGCGGCGTTTCGCTGAAAGGCGGCATCGGCAAAATTTCGTACGTGGTAGCGGGCGTGCTGATTCTCGGCACGGTTGAGAATGCGATGAATTTATTGAATATCTCGCCATTCTCACAGTATGTGGTGCGCGGTTTGATACTGTTAGCGGCGGTGATTTTTGACCGCTACAAACAGAAAAGCAAAGCCGCCTGATAACCAAGGCTGAGCGCGCCGGATAGCGGGCGCGCTCGCCGCATTTCACGCAATAAGTGAGGCCACTATGTACCATCGTGAACCCCCGAGTGAGCAGCAGAATCCCTTATTGCCGGGCTATGCGTTCAATGCCTGGTTGGTGGCAGGATTGACGCCGATTAACGCCAATGACGCGCTCGATTTCTTTATCGATCGTCCGCACGGCATGAAAGGCTACATCCTCAATCTGACCATTAAAGGTCAGGGCCGCGTGTTTGATGGTGAATCCGCCTTCGACTGTGAGCCGGGCGATCTGCTGCTGTTTCAACCGAAAACCCCGCACTATTATGGCCGCGCGCCCGATAGCCCTTGCTGGTTTCATCGCTGGGTCTATTTCCGTCCGCGCGCGTACTGGACCGATTGGTTGCAGTGGCAGGATGAAAGCCAGGGCGTGGGGCGTTTGCGTCTGTCAGAAGCGCAGCGTGCCGAGTTTGATCGCCTGTTTGCCAGCATCGAGCAAACCCACAACTCCGGACGTCGCTTCGCCGAAGAGCTGGCGATGAACCTGCTGGAGCGCCTGCTGCTGCGCGCGGTGGAAGAGGATCCGCGCAGCCATCAACAGATTCGCGACCCACGCGTGATTGAAGCTTGCCAGTACGTCACTAATCATCTGGCGGGCGAAGTGAAGATTGAAGAGGTGGCGCGCCATGTTTGCCTGTCGCCGTCACGGCTGGCGCATCTGTTCCGCGAACAAATGGGCATTAATCTGCTGCGCTGGCGTGAAGATCAGCGGGTGATCCGCGCCAAACTGCTGCTGCAAACCACCCAGGAACCGATCGCTTCTGTCGGCCGAGAAGTGGGCTACGACGACCAGCTCTACTTCTCGCGCGTGTTCCGCAAACGCGTTGGCGTCAGCCCCAGCGACTTCCGCCGCCGCAGCCAGGATGCGCAGGATGCTTTGGTGGCTCACGAGAGCTGGCAATCCGCACGGAGTGCTATTTCCTGAGTTTTCAGGTGATTCCGCCTTGTTCTTATAGACCGATTCGTCTTAAATCAGTCTGGTAACGAACAAGAGGAATGAGAATGAGCGATAAATTACGTGTCGGCCTAATCGGCTACGGTTTTGCCAGCAAAACCTTTCATGCACCCTTGATCGCCGGTACGCCGGATGTTGAGCTGGCGGCGATCTCGAGCAGCGATGCCAGCAAAGTGCATGCTGACTGGCCGTCAGTGCAGGTGGTTTCCGATCCACAGGCGCTGCTGGACGACCCGACACTGCAACTGATTGTTATTCCGACCCCGAATGACACCCATTTTCCATTAGCCAAAGCGGCCCTCAACGCCGGTAAACACGTGGTGGTCGATAAGCCATTTACCGTGACGTTGTCACAGGCGCGTGAACTGGATGCACTGGCAAAAGCCAAAGGTCTGCTGCTGTCGGTGTTCCATAACCGCCGCTGGGACAGCGATTTCCTGACCCTGAAATCCTTGCTGAACGACGGCACCTTGGGCGAAGTGCGTTACTTCGAATCCCACTTTGACCGTTTCCGCCCTGAAGTGCGTCAGCGCTGGCGTGAAATGAAAGGCGCGGGCAGCGGCATTTGGTTCGATCTCGGTCCGCATGTGCTGGACCAGGCGCTGCAGCTGTTTGGCACGCCGGTCGCCATTAACGTCGATATGGCAGAGCTGCGTCCAGGCGCACAAACCACCGATTACTTCCATGCCGTGTTGACCTATCCAACGCGCCGCGTGGTGCTGCACGCCAGCATGCTGGTGGCCGCGGAATCAGCACGCTTTGTGGTGCACGGTACGCGCGGCAGCTACGTGAAATATGGCCTCGATCCACAGGAAGATCGTCTGAAAGCGGGTGAACGTCCGCCGCAGGAAGATTGGGGCTACGACATGCGCAACGGCACGCTGACGCTGGCGGAAGGCGATGTGATGGTGGAGAAAGAGCTGCTGACCTTGCCAGGCAACTATCCGGCGTACTACGCAGGTATTCGTGACGCGATTGCGGGCACAGGTGCAAATCCGGTGCAGGCAGAAGAGGCGATTCAGGTGATGGAGTTGATCGAGCTGGGCTTGCAGTCCGCCGAGAAGCGCCAGACTATGTCGTTGCGTTAATTCTGTGAAAAAGGTCGCCATGAATGGCGACCCTACAATGTAAGGTGCGCGTTAGGCGCACCTTTTTTTATCCCGCCACGCGTGCGCGCAGTGCGGCTTTCTCTGCATCGCTCAGGAACGCGATGGTCACGCCATTATCCTGCGCCTGACGCATCTCTTCCGCCGTCAATCCTGCTTGCGGTGCCGCCACTTCATACTCATGTGCCAGTTCAACGCCCTGAACCGCCGGATCGTCAGTGTTAATGGTGGCGAGAATGCCGTGCTGCAGGAAGGTTTTCAGCGGATGGCTGCTCAGGGACGATACAGTGCTGGTTTGAATATTCGAGGTCAGGCACGACTCAATACCAATGCGCTGCTCGGCAAGGAAATCCATCAGTGCGCGGTCTTCAATCGCCTTCACGCCGTGACCAATACGCTCCGCGCCCAGCTCGCGAATCGCTTGCCAGATGCTTTCCGGGCCAGCGGCTTCACCGGCGTGAACCGTAATGCGGAAACCAGCGTCACGTGCACGATTGAAGTGGCTGAGGAATTCGCTGCCTGGGAAGCCTAACTCGTCACCGGCCAAATCGACGGCGGTGATGCCATCGCGATGCGCCAGCAAACCTTCCAGCTCGCGCAGGCAAGCTTCGTCACCAAAGGTACGGCTCATAATGCCGGTCAGGCGCACATCGACGCCGTATTGCTGAATACCGGCGCGCACGCCATCAATCACCGCTTCAACCACGCCGGCAATCGGCAGCTTGTGGGTCATCGCCATATAGCCCGGTGAGAAGCGCAGTTCCGCATAGTGAATGCCGGCACGCGCCGCATCCTCGACGTTTTCCAGCGCGATACGACGGCAGGCATCAAGATCGCCCAGCACTTTCACGCCCCAGTCGAGTTTCTGCAGGAAGCTCACCAGATCCGGTTCATTCGCGGTGACCTGCACATGCGGACGCAATGCATCAAGCGTTTCAGCGGGCAGCGCAAGATTATGCTGGCGACCTAAATCGAGAATGGTTTGTGCGCGGATATTGCCATCAAGGTGGCGGTGAATGTCGGTAAGGGGGAGTTTTAGATCAATCATGGCGCACTCGCTTAAGTTTCATAAAGTGCAGAGGATTATAAAAACATCTTGCGCAACAGCGCCAGCGATTTGCGCAAACAGGAAAACGGATGCTGAATTAATCAGCATCCGTCGCATTTTAGAACGACTTTAACGCGGCGATCAGACGATCAAGCCCATCATCCAGCTTGCTGCGCGGGCAACCGGCGTTGAGACGTAGATAACCGCGACTGGCTGCGCCGTAAGTCGAACCGGGCATGATCGCCACTTTGTGTTGATGAATCAGACGCTGTTGCAGCGCCTGTTCGTCAATGCCAAGCGGATTAAGGTCGATCCACGCCAGATACGTGGCGGCGGGCGGCTGCCACTTAAGCTGCGGAAACGCCGTGTTCAGGCGCTGCGCAATGTGCTGCATGTTACCTCGCAAATGGGCACGCAGCG
>NZ_DAMBSA010000119.1:0-5360 GCF_032054795.1 Pantoea sp. CTOTU49201 | reverse complement strand
GGACTGCGCAACCCGGCTCCACGGCGTATGCTGCGCATCACTCAGCACCATATCCATATGGATTTCATCGCTGATCACCTTTACGCCATGCTTTTCACACAGCGCGGCCATCTGGCGCAGCTCCTCTTCGCGCCACACTTTGCCGGTAGGATTGTGCGGACTGCACAGCAGCATCACTTTACAGCGCGGACGCGCCAGTGAAGTTTCCAGTTGCGCCATGTCGCACAGCCATTCACTTCCGTGGCGCTGCAGCGGCAGCTCCAGCACGCGACGCTGATTGCCGTTGATGGTGTTGTAAAACGCATCGTAAGCGGGCGTGTGAATCAGCACTTCATCGTCCGGCTGCGTCCAGTGGCGCAACAGCTGCGCCACCATATAAATCACCGACGGGCCATAAACCAGCGATTCTGCCGCGACTTCAGTAGCGAAACGGCTGCGCATCCAGTGCTGAATGGCAGAAAGAAAATCATCATGCTGCCAGCGGCTGTAACCAAACACACCGTGCGTAAGGCGCTGTTGCAGCGCCTCGATGATGCAAGGCGCAGTGGCGAAATCCATATCGGAGATAGTGAAGGGTAGCAAGTCCGCCACGCCGAAACGATCGGCCACGAAATCCCACTGCGTACACCAACTGCCGTGGCGATCCACCACCTGATTAAAATCAAAACCTTGCATCATTACACCGTCGCGCTCATCAGGTGTGCCATCTCATCTTTGACCGACTGCACCTGCGGGCCCATTACCACTTGCAGATTGGTGGCATTAACATGCACCACGCCAATCGCGCCGTTGGCTTTGAGCGTTGCATCATCCACTTTGCTCATATCAACCACGGTAATGCGCAGACGCGTCAGGCAGTTATCCAGTGAAGCGATGTTTTCCACGCCGCCCAGCGCCGACAGAATCGCTGGCGTGTTGAAGCCCGATTTACCGACAGCCGCGCGATTAACCTGCAGCTCCACGCTGTTGGTTTCCACTTCGCGACCTGGCGTTTTGATATTGAAGTGGCTGATGGCAAAACGGAAGATGACGTAATAAGACACGAACCACACCGCAGCAATCACCGGCACCCAATACCATTTGGTGGAGAGGCCGTGCAGCACGCCGAAGACGAAGAAGTCGATCACGTTGCCATCGGTATTACCGATAGTCACGCCCAGCATCGCCATCACGGTGAAGCCTAAACCGGTGAGCAGTGCGTGGATCAGATACAGCACCGGCGCGACAAACAGGAACAGGAACTCCAGCGGTTCTGTGGTGCCGCCCACGACGCAAGCCACCACGCCGGAAATCAGCAGGCCTTTAATTTTATGACGGTTTTCCGGACGGGCGCAGTGATACATCGCCAATGCTGCGCCCGGCAAACCACCGAGGAAGGCCGGCATTTTACCTTGCGACAGGAAGCGCGTGGCGCTCTCGGCAAAACCGTGCGTATCCGCACAGGCCAGCTGCGCCTGGAAGATGGTTAACGCACCGCTGACACTTTTACCGCACACATCCATGGTGCCGCCGGCATCGGTAAAGCGGATGATCGCCACCAGAATGTGCTGCAAACCAAACGGTAAAAGCAGACGTTCGCCGGTACCAAAAATCATTGGACCAAATTCACCGGCGCTGTTAATCACCCAGCCAAGGCCGGTAATCGCACGGGCGAAGAATGGCCAGATATGCGGAACCACTAAACCTAACACGCCCATCGCCATCGCGGTGGCGATCGGTACAAAACGCGTGCCGCCAAAGAACGCCAGCGCATCCGGCAGGCGAATGTTGTGGAAACGCTCATGCAGCCAGAACACCACGATACCGACAATAACCGCGCCGAGAATACCGGTGTCGATAGACTGAATGCCGAGGATATTTTGTACGTTATTGGCTTTCAGTACCGCCGCATCGGTGGTTGGCAGAATGCCGTTGATGTTGAGCCAGAAGTTGATGCTCAGATTCAGTACCGCGTAGCCAACAAAACCGGCAAACGCTGCCACGCCTTTGTTCTCGCGCGCCATACCGAGCGGAATGGCAATGGCAAACATCACCGGCAGATAGCTAAAGGCAAAGGAACCGATCTTCGCCAGCCAGATAAACATATATTGCAGGAAAGGCTGATCGAGCGCGGGGATGAGCGTGAGCACATCGCGGCTGCTGAGGGAACTGCCGATACCGAGCAGGATGCCGCAGAACGAAAGTAGTGCGACGGGCAACATAAAGGTTTTGCCCAGACTTTGGAAAAACTCCCAAAGTGACATTTTGGGACGACTGGCGGACATAGGATCTCCTGGCAATAAAAGTGAAAGGCTTCAATGTGGTCAAGGATGATAAAACGTTTTACCACTTATTTTTGTGGCTATAATCACAAAGAGTGACTAATTGCAGACTTTATTTTTGGTGCAATCAGTGTAACGTTTTACCTCTTTGAATTTGGACGTGGGTAACGGAAGGCTATGTCCCAGCAGAAAACCACTATTCATGATGTGGCGTTGGTCGCCGGGGTGTCGGTCTCTACCGTGTCGTTGGTACTCTCCGGCAAAGGGCGTATTTCGCCCGCTACGGCCACACGTGTCAATCAGGCGATTGAGCAGCTTGGCTACGTGCGTAATCGTTCGGCCTCAATCTTGCGCGGCGGCGAAAGCGGCGTGATCGGCTTGATCGTGCGCGATCTCAGCCAGCCATTTTATGCCGCGATGACGGCCGGACTCAGCGAAGTGCTGGAGCAGCAGGGCAAAGTGCTGGTGCTGACACAAAGCGGTCAGCACGGCCAACATCTTAAACGCTGTTTTGACACGCTGGTGGCGCAGGGCGCGGAAGGGATTGTGCTCGGCGGCGCGGTGGCGCAGGCGGAAACGCTGGTGCCGCAGGCGCAGGAACAGAACATTGCGTTAGTCTGCGCTTCGCGCGCCAGCAGCCTGGATAATGTCGACTCATTGCGTCCCGATAACAGCCAGGCGGCGCGCATGGCGACGGAGTATTTGATTCGTCAGGGCCATCAGCGTATCGCCTGGATGGGCGGTTTGGGTTCGTCTCTGACGCGCGCCGAGCGGATTGGCGGCTATTGCGCCACTTTGCTGCAATACGGTTTGCCGTTTCGATCCGACTGGATTATTGAGTGTGACGATCGCCAGCAAAGCGTGTCGGCATTAACGCTGCAGTTGTTGCGTCAACATCCCGGCATTACCGCGATTCTGGCGCATAACGGCAGCACCGCGCTCGGCTGCTATTTTGGCGCGTTACGCTGTGGGCGAACCTTTGGTGAAGGCGCGGTGGATAGCTACTACACGCAGCAACTGGCGCTGGTGGGCTTTAATGACGATCCGCAGCGGGAGTTGCACGATCCCACCATGACCTTTGTCAGTAGCGAAGCGCGTGATGTAGGAAGAAGGGCGGCGGAAAGGATGTTGCAGCGGCTGGCACAGCCGGAAGCGGAGATTCAAAGCCTGATTGTGCCGCCGCAGCTAATGCGCGGAGAAGTTTAAGGGCGGCCAATTGGCCGCCCCACTAATTACTCTGGCATGCCTTCGCTGGTCGGTGCGCCCAGCATATAGCGTGACAGGAACTGCTCCAGCGTCATCTTATCGCCATTCATAGTGACCTGACCGTTGCCGTATTGCAGGCTGGTGACGATGTTGTCATCCTGCTGCTGCGTCAGGCGGAACATCTGGCCCATCGCCGCTAAACCTTTCACCTGCTGATCCGCCAGCTTCTGCGCATCATCACCCTGATAACCTTCCGCTAAACCGACATGACGCATGGTTTCTGTCGCCATCGGCATATTGATCGCCAGCTTGCCGTCGAGGGTTTTCAGCACGCGATCCACTGCGGCACCCAAACTCTGCGCTTCGCCAGTGACGGTAGCCGGATCGTTAAAGCCGACGTTCAGGTTAAAGGTGCTTTCACCTTTGTCATTTTTCCAGCTCAGCGGCGCGATGCTCAGCGTTGGCGAGCCTTTCAAGAGCGTTGGCAGGTTATTACGCAGGATGGTTTGCACGCTGGCCTGATAGCGAATTGGATCTTCCGCCACGCCCGGCTGGTTCAGCAGATCCTGCATCTGCGCGTTGTAAGTATCCGAGAAGGCTTTCACCGCCTGCGCATCGAACTGCGCAAACTTCATCGCCAGCTTAGCTTCACCAAATGGCTGCTTCTGCAGGGTGATCTTGTCAACGTTGACGTCCAGCTGCCCGCCAATCTTGCCCTCTTTATTGTCGAAGGAAGAGGTGGTTTTCAGCTTCTCCAGTGACAAACCTTCCTGACCGTTGATGCTGGCATCCAGTTTATCCAGAGAAATTGACTGATCGCCAACGCGCACGCCTTCCGGGCTGAGGTGGGTATCGCCGCTCAGCTTCAGGCCATTGAGCGTGAACAGCACTGGCTGTTCCACCTGATTTTTGCTGGTGACCGCGATGCTGGAGAAGTCGCCGTCGAGGCTGACTTTGTCGCCTTTATTGTCGGCGCTGATGTTCAGCGTGCCGCCGTTGGTGGCCAGACGATCGCCGGTCTGCGGATTGTTATAATCCACCGCCAGCAGGTTGAGATCGGTATTGGTCGCACCGCTGTAACCGACGCGGGTATCAGCATTAACCAGCGATTTGCCGTTGGTCAGTTCAAACAGTTTCTTCACCGCATCGGTGTTTTCCAGCTCGGTGTGCACCGACGCCATGCTTGGGAGCAAGCTGCCGCGCTTCAACTGAGCGAACGGGAAAGGACCGTGATCGATAGTCTCGTTCAGCACGATGCTTTGACCAGGCTTCAACAGCGGATTGTCATTGGTTTGCGAGCTAGCTTGTACCACCAACTTGGTTTTGCTGCTGAACACGCCGCGCTGGTAATCCTGATAGCTCAGCGTCAGTCGGCTGTTCGGCGCGTAAGCATTCAGCTGCGCGTTGGCATTTTGCAACATCTGATCCATGTGGCTTTCCAGTTGTTTACCGGTAAACCATGCAGCACCAGTCCAAATCACGCCGAGCGCCACAATTACACCTACGGCAACCTGGGTCTTTTTCATCGCTGTGTCGTCCTTATCCTTGCGTCCGCACGCCGCTGGTCGGTGCGCGACGGGTGAAGAAAAACGCCCGCAGGCGTTTTAAATTAATAGTTTGAAAGAATAGCAGTTAATGCTGGCAGCGTCAGCCGGATCTCAGTTGAGCGTATTAAACACGCGAGCCAGACGTCCGGTGCCCGCCGCGTTGACCGGCGACTCATTGGCGGCGACAAAGCAGGAATCACCCGGTTTCAGCACCAGCTGTTGACCGGACTTCTCAATCACCGCCTGGCCTTCAATGCAGAACAGCAGGGCAGCGCTGTTTTGTGCCAGCGCTTGCGGCGCAGCGGAAAGCCCATGAATGGCAAAGGCAAAGTCTTCTACCGGAATC
>NZ_DAMBSA010000118.1:7939-11343 GCF_032054795.1 Pantoea sp. CTOTU49201 | reverse complement strand
CGCGTACGGCCCTGTACCACCTGAAAACGGTTAGCAATGCCGAGCTCGCTGAACAACTGTTGAAAGCCGTCCTGATTCTCTTTACCAAGGAAACCGCCGACGGTGACATCAATACCGAGATCCTTCAGCACCTTGGCAACGTTGATGCCCTTACCAGCCGCGTGCAGACCGGTGGTTTTCACCAGGTTAACTTCACCGCGCTCAATTTCTGGCGTGTAACCGACCAGATCGTAAGCCGGGTTTAAGGTAATTGTTGCGACACGACGACTCATGCTGCCCCCTCGCCTAAACCGGCGTTAATGGCTTCTTCAATCGCGTTCAGCGCCTGCTGCGCATCATCACCGCTGGCGGTAAAGCGCAGGCGATGGCCTTTTTTCACGCCCAGCGCGACGACTTTCATCAGGCTGCGGCCGTTAGCCGGTTTACCGCTGCCGTCGAGATTGGTCACGGTGATATCGCTGTTGAACTGTTTGATCACGGTAACCAGCGCCGTACCCGGACGCGCATGCAATCCGTGTTCGTTGCGGATGGTGAACTCCGCAGTCAGCAACTCAGCGGCTTCATCAACTTCGCTGGTCAGCAGCGCCAGAATCCCGGCGGCATCGGCCTTCAGCAGACGTTCAGCTTTGTTGGTCAGCAGCAGGTTGCTGAGGTAACCCAGCACCTCCAGCGGACGCTGATCGTTAGCTGCCACGGTCAGCAGCAGCGCGACATTTTCGCCCTGATGCTGGAATGGTGCAGCGGCGCGGCTGACTGCCACTGCGCTGCCGAGATTGCCGTTGGCGCTGTCGCTCAGCCAGATGCCCTGACCCAGACTTAGCGGTGTGCGGGAAATCACGTCAGCAATAAAGGACGCGTCCACCGCGCCTGCTGCCTGCAGACGACCGGCGTTGAGTGCCTGTAAAGTGATTAAATCGCTGGCCGCTACATCAACGGCAATCAGCGAGGTATCGAATTTGAATTCTGCCGCCTGGTTTTCGCCCATCAGCAGCGCACGCAGATCTTCCGCCGAGGCGGTTTTCAGCTGTTCAGCAATGCTGTCGTCGCTTAAGACGTGGGTGAGCTGGCGCAGCAACGCGAGATGTTCATCAGATTTAGCGGCGATGCCGATTGCCACATACGCCGTTTGTCCGTCGCCCCAATCCACTCCCTGCGGGAACTGGTAAACCTGCACGCCAGTTTTCAGCACCAGGTCGCGGGTGTCGGTGGTGCCGTGCGGAATGGCGATGCCGTTACCCAGGAAAGTGGTGGTTTGCTGTTCGCGCGCCAGCATGCCGTTAACGTAGCCTTCGGCCACATTGCCCGCAGCGGTTAACGCAGCGGCAACCTGACGAATGGCCTCTTCTTTATTCTGTGCGCTAGCACCGGTATGAATGGCCTGAACTTCGAGCTGGAACATATCTCTCCTCGCTTGCTGTATTGAATCGTTTCAGCTAGATGGTGAAAAAAGCTGCTGTGCATCGCGGACTTAGCCGGAATGACAACGCTGAAACGTTTCAGGGAATATGGTACAGCCACGTACAGCAGGCAAGAAAATGCGCGATCTGAGTAGCAGATTTTTGACGTTCCGCACACTTCATGTTGGATTTAAGATTTTTACCGGCAGGCAGGCTGATGCTTTTGCTGTACAGACAACCGGCACTAAGCCAAATTCTTCAGCTTTGCGTCAGCAACCGGTTCAAGGTGCGGTATCGGCTTCCAGTTTTAGCAAGAACGTCATAGCGCTATCACGGCTGCTGCCGCACATTTCAGCGCTCGGTTGTAGACCGGCACAGACCGCAGGACGCAGCGGTGAACCAAAGATTTTGCAGCGCTGCTGCTCATCAAGCTGCACGCAACGCGTGTTGGCCGGCTTGCCGTGCGGCATGCCAGGAATCGGGGATGAAATTGAGGGGGCTGTGCAACAGGCACCGCACTGGTCACGACAAAACATCATGCGCTCCTGTAGACAATTCGCCGCGACAATAACAGTCTGAGGCCGCGAATGCCATGCACCGGCAACAATTTTACATTGCCTCGCTTGCCAGTTTTTCGCCGCGCGAGTAACGTGACGCGCATTAACCTCCTGTCAGCGAGAAAACCACCATGCCAAAGGCAAATGAGATCAAAAAAGGGATGGCTGTCACCTGGAACGGCAAACTGTTGCTGGTGAAAGACATTGATGTACAGAGCCCAAGTGCACGCGGTGCCGCGACGCTCTATAAGATGCGTTTTACCGATGTCCGCACCGGCCTGAAAGTGGAAGAGCGCTTCAAGGGCGACGATATTATTGACGCCATTTCGCTCAGCCGTCGCGCCGTCACCTTCTCTTATATAGATGGTGATGAGTATGTGTTTATGGATGACGAAGACTACACGCCGTACAACTTCAAGAAAGAGCAAATCGAAGAAGAGCTGCTGTTTATTCCTGAAGGCGGCATTCCTGGCATTCAGGTACTGACGATGGACGGCCAGGTATTGGCACTTGAACTGCCTCAAACCGTCGATATGGAAATTGTTGATACCTCACCGGGCATCAAAGGTGCCTCCGCCAGCGCGCGATCTAAACCCGCTGGCATGAGCACCGGCTTATCCATTCAGGTGCCAGAATATCTGAGCAATGGCGATCGCATCCGCATTCATATTGCAGAGCGTCGTTATATGGGACGCGCTGACTCATAACGTGCTTCCGTCCGGCCGCCGGTGATTGTTATAGTATAACAAGGCCGTGCGTGCCGGATGCCCCTCATCCGCGCGCGATTTATTCTCTTTTTTGGGAGACCTTTTGTGACGCGCGTAAACCTCATCACCGGATTTCTCGGTAGCGGAAAAACCACCACACTGCTGCATCTGTTAGCCAACAAACCCGCCGACGAAAACTGGGCGATACTGGTCAACGAATTTGGCGAAATTGGCATCGACGGCGCACTGCTCGCCGATCGTGGTGCCACGCTGAAAGAGATTCCCGGCGGCTGCATGTGCTGCGTTAACGGCTTGCCGCTGCAGGTTGGGCTGAACATGCTGCTGAAGCAGGCCAAACCCGATCGTCTGATTATCGAACCTACCGGCCTTGGCCATCCCAAACAACTGCTCAACATGCTGCGTGCTGCGGTCTATCAACCCTGGATTCAGGTGGATGCCACCTTAACGCTGCTCGATCCGCGCCAGCTTACTGACGCGCGCGTGGTGGAGAATGAGAACTTCCGCGATCAGCTGGTGGCGGCCGATATCATTGTGGCGAACAAAAGCGATCGCTGGAGCGATGAGGATCGTCAGCGTTTACAGGATTGGCAGCAACAATTTTTAGGCGAACGCCAACTGGTGGAAGCGGCCTGGGGTGCGATCGATCCCGCGCTGTTGACGCAACCCGCCTTGGCGGATCGTGCGGTTCCCGATGCAGCCCATCACCACCACGCTTCACGTCC
>NZ_DAMBSA010000118.1:0-7929 GCF_032054795.1 Pantoea sp. CTOTU49201 | reverse complement strand
ACTGGATGGTCAGGCGCGCTGGCGTCGGGCGCTCAATGAAGGCCAGGGTTATGCTTCCTGTGGCTGGATTTTTGATGAGGAAACCGTGTTTGATACCATTGCCGCGCTAGAGTGGGCGCGGCTTGCGCCGGTGGATCGCGTTAAAGGCGTACTGCGCACAGCGGACGGTTTAGTCAACATCAATCGCCAGGGCGAAGACTTGTTTATTGAAACGCGCCCTACTACGCCACCGGATAGCCGCATCGAATTAATCCATCATCAGCCCGTAGACTGGAACCTTTTGCAGACCGCCTTGTTGAAGATTCGTTTAAATTAGGTGCGTTAGGTTGCCCCGTTGTTTTCACTTTGGATTTATTTTTTTATGCGCGCGTCACGATTAATCACCATCCTGCTGCTGAATGCGCTAGGGATAATGCTGTTTGTTTCATGGTACCTGCCGCCCGATCACGGGTTCTGGTTTGGTATCGATAAAGCCATCTTTTATGGCTTCAATGACCAGATGGTTGACCATCACGGCTTCGCACTGTTAGTGGCCATCACTAACTTCCGCGGCTTCGATCTGGTTTCACTGTTGGCGATGGGTGCGCTGTATCTGTGCTTCTGGCGTCGCGAAACACCGCAAGGCCGCCGTCGCATGCTCGCGATTGGCATCACCATGTTGCTAAGCGCCGTGATCCTGAACCAGCTCGGCCATCTGCTGCCGGTGCAACACTCCAGCCCAACGCTGTTCTTTGACAATGTACATCGCGTAAGTGAACTGACCGGCATCCCGGCCAAAGATGCCTCGAAAGATAGCTTCCCAGGCGACCACGGCATGATGCTGATGATCTTCACCTGCTTTATGTGGCGCTATTTCGGCTTCCGCGCGTTTCTGGTGGGCCTGGCGATTAGCGTGGTGTTTGCTCTGCCACGCGTGATGGCGGGTGCGCACTGGTTTACCGATATTGCTGTCGGTTCATTGTCGGTGGTGCTGGTTGGTATGAGCTGGTGCCTGTTAACGCCATTCAGCGACAAGCTGGTTAACTGGCTAAACCGTTCGTTGCCGGGCAAATATAAGCCGCGCAGGTAATTGTTAAGCGCGAGTGATCATAGAACAAAAAGTCGATCGCTCGCGCTTATTTAAAACCTGAATAAACTATTAGCAAACTAACATTATTCAAGTAAAAGAAAAGATTATGATGAAAAATGCGGAACAATAGCCTTTATCTTAGTCTGTCCAGCCCGAACCCTCTTAAAATCGGCCTTAGCGCCAGAATTACCCCCTTATTGCACCGCTGTTTGGCTATTAAATCGCTGCCAATTGTTGATAAACTAGCCATTGTGTTACAGATTGATTTCACATCGAAAAAACCTTTGAATATTTATATAAAAGCACTCGCCACGCGGTCTGTAATCGGTTAACCTCAAATCCGATTAGTAAGCAACAGCATAAAATGCGGTGCTTAAAGCTACAAAAATGTGTGCATTAACACATTTTAGTAATTAAGGATTTGTCTTAGACGGCCGTACTTATTAATCTCAACCCGTTTTGTCATCTGGCTGACGACATTCTGTCGTAAGGAAACCGAAGGAATTCACGTACAATGGTCAAGTCTCAACCAATACTGAGATACCTCAGGCGGATCATTCCCGCAGTTGCTCTGGCAACACTTTTATCAGCATGTAGCAGCACCCATAACGGTCAGAACGCGAATAACGAGAATCATGAAGTTAACAACCAGAATGGTTTTTTACTTCAAGCGTCTCAGGACGAATTTGAACAGATGGTGCAGAACGTGGACGTTAAGTCCCGCATCATGGAACAGTACAGTGACTGGAAAGGTGTACGTTATCGCTTAGGCGGCGACACCAAACGCGGCATTGATTGTTCTGCTTTTGTTCAGCGCACCTTTCGCGAGCAGTTTGGTTTAGATTTGCCACGCTCAACGTCAGAACAGCAAGACACCGGCAAAGAGATTTCACGCAATAAATTGCGCGCAGGTGACTTAGTGCTGTTCCGCGCCGGTTCTACCGGGCGCCACGTCGGCATCTATCTCGGCAACGATAACTTTGTTCACGCATCCACCAGCAGTGGCGTGATGATTTCCAATCTGAACGACAGTTATTGGAAAAATCGTTACCGTGAAGCGCGTCGGGGTCTCGCTAAAAACCCGAGCTAACGTATTCTTTTGAAGATCCTCTCAGCCAGAGAATCAGAAAACGCTGCCCCGGCAGCGTTTTTTTTCGCCCACTGTTTTTAACTCAAATCCAATCGATAAAAAGTAATTGAGAATCAAAAATATAACGAGACATTCTTCGCGCTCTCGTTATATTCTCGTTGACTTCCTGATACCCAAACATCGCCCTTCAGACGCCGTGATTACTGCGATGTCGGCAGGACTCTGGGTAATGACCAAAGTGATAAACATAATAAAAAATGGCAAGACAAGGGGAATACACTCCATGCCACTTTCGGGGACATTAAAACGCCACGCCAGCTACTCAAGACGCATCGCCTGGAGTAGCGTAATCATCGGCACGTTGTTTTTTCTGCTTTTTGTCACCGTCCTGTTAACACTGACCTGGCAAAAACGCGTACAACAACATCAACAGCTACTGGCTCACAGCCGTGACGATTTACAACAGGTCATTACAACCCTGGTGGATACGCTTTATCCACTGCAGCAATACACACAATTAACCTGCAGCAGCGTCGGCCGTGAGCTGACTTCTCGCGCTGCGTTTGCGGGAAATATCCGCGCCATTCTGCTGGTTCGCGACAGTAATGCTTACTGCTCTTCTGCTACAGGCAGTTTTTTGCTGGCTGCCAACGCGATATCGCCTGAATCTGAACTAGAAAGCGATCGCGATATGCGCTTACTGGAAGGCACGCCATTGCTGCCAACGAAACCGGCGCTGGCGCTCTGGCTGAAAAATCCAGGTTCGGCAGAGACCGGCATTCTCGCCACCATGAACATTAGCCTGACGCCTTACCAGCTGCTGGCTTCCTATCATCCCGAAATCACCGGCATGGCGTTGGTGATCGGCAATAAAGCGCTACTTAGCGGCAGCAACAAAGTGGTGCACGCCAGTGATTTACCTGCATCGCTGCATGAAATAGCCTTTAACAATAGCGACCTGCACTTTGTACTGTTTGGTAGCACCTTAGCGCCACGCGATTACTCACTGACGCTGCTGACCGGCATCTTATTCTCACTGCTGGTTTCCGCTTTAAGTTGGCTATTGCTGACCCGCCATCAGCGTCCGGGCAAAGAGATCATGCAGGGAATCAAACGTGGTCAGTTTCACGTTGAATACCAGCCGCTGGTCACCGCGCATGATGGACAACCTTACGGCGTGGAAGCGCTGCTGCGCTGGACGCATCCCACTGAAGGCATGATTCCACCGGATGCCTTTATTAGCTACGCCGAAGCGCAAAACCTGATTATTCCGCTCACCCAGCATCTGTTTACCTTGGTGGCGCGCGATGCACAGTTTCTCTGTAAACAACTGCCGCGTGGCACACGTCTGAGCCTCAATCTCTCGCCGCTGCATCTCGCCTCTGAGAGTTTCCGTCATGATGTGCAGGTATGGATTAACGCCATGCCGGCGGACCATTTCAACTATGTGTTTGAGATTACCGAGCGCACCATGGTGGGTGAGAAAAATGCCGGTGAAATCTTCGCCTGGCTGCACGAAAACAATTTCAAAATTGCGATTGATGATTTTGGCACCGGACACAGTGCGCTGATCTACCTGGAAAAATATCCGTTCGATTATCTGAAGATCGATCGTGGGTTTGTGCAAAGCATTGGCACGGAAACCGTCACCTCGCCGGTTCTTGATGCGGTGCTGCTGCTGGCGAAAAAACTCAACCTGAAAACCGTGGCGGAAGGCGTTGAAACCGGCGACCAGGCGGCATGGCTGGTGAATCGCGGCGTGACGCATTTACAGGGCTATCTGTTTAGCCGCCCGCTACGACCTGAAAAACTCGCCAGTTATTTCCAACGCCAGCGCGTGCTGAGTTAGCATCACGCGAACCCCATGAAACTGCTACCATAAAGTGCGGAACACCACAGGAGATCGCCCCACTTATGCTGCTGCGTCTTGTCACAGCGTTATTGTTTTGTAGCGCCATTGCGCCGCTGCATGCCGCAACCATCAACGAAAGCTATGCCTTTGCTAAACTGGGCGAGCATAAATATGCGGTCAATTTCACGCACTACGATTACGCCAATCCCGCTGCGCCTAAGGGCGGCAAAATCACACTGGCGGTGGTCGGCACCTATGACAACTTCAATCGCTTCGCCTCGCGCGGCAATCCCGGCATTGGCACCGATACGCTGTATGACGGCCTGTTTACCACTTCCGATGATGAACCTGGCAGCTACTATCCGCTGATCGCTGAATCGGCGCGCTATCCTGACGACTATCGCTGGATGGAAGTGTCGATCAATCCTCATGCACAGTTTCAGGACGGAACACCGATTACCGCGCAGGATGTGGCTTTTACCTTTCAGAAATTCATGACGGAAGGTGTGCCGCAATTCCGCGTGGCGTTTCGCGACGTGCAAGTTAAAGCACTTAACCGCCTCACCGTGCGCATCGACATGCCGAAGCCTGACAAAGATCGGGTTCTCAGCTGGCTGACACTGCCGGTTATTCCGGAAAAGTTTTGGCAAAACAAAAAGTTTAATGAGCCGATTGGTTATCCGCCGTTGGCCAGCGGGCCTTATCGCGTCACCTCGTATAAATCGGGTCAGTTTATTCAGTACAGCCGGGTGAAAGATTACTGGGCAGCCAATCTGCCGGTCAATCGCGGACGCTTTAACTTCGACACCCTGCGCTATGACTACTATCTCGATGACAACGTGGCGTTCGAGGCCTTCAAAGCCGGCGCTTACGATTTGCGTGAAGAGAGTTCAGCCAAGAAATGGGCCACGCAATATCGCGGGCGCAACTTTGATAGTCACGCCATCGTCAAATCAACCATTCCCAACACGGTTTCCACCGACACGCGCTGGCTGGCTTTTAACAACGAAAAGCCGCTGTTTGCCGATCGTCGCGTACGCGAAGCCATTACGCTGGCGTTCGATTTTGAGTGGATGAATAAAGCGTTGTTCTACGGCGCTTATAAACGTACCAACAGCTATTTCCAGAACACCGAATATGCAGCGCTTGGCTATCCCAAAGCCGAGCAGCTGATCCTGCTGGCGCCGTATAAGGCGCAGCTGCCAGCGGAAGTGTTCAACAATGAGTATGCCCCGCCCCGTTCCGACGGCAGCGGTTTCGATCGCGGCAACCTGTTGCAAGCCATGAAGCTGCTGAAAGAAGCGGGCTGGGAGATTAAAAACCAGCAGCTGGTGAACGTGAAAACCGGCCAGCCGTTCCGTTTCGAATTACTGATGCGCAGCGGCACGCAAAACGACTGGGCGCTGCCGTTCCAGCACAGCCTGCAACGGCTTGGCATTCAGGTCACATTGCGTCAGATTGACAGCTCGCAATATTTACGGCGTTTACGCGAAGGTGACTACGACATGATTCCGTCACTCTATTACGCGATGCCATGGCCCTCCACCAGCTTGCGCACCATCTGGCAGTCTGAGTTCATCAACTCCTCTTGGAATACGCCGCGTGTGAAAGATCCCATCGTCGACCATTTTGTCCAGCAGATCGTTGAGCATCAGGGCGATGAGAAGGCGCTGTTGCCGCTTGGTCAGGCGCTGGATCGCATCCTGCTGTGGAATGCCTACATGATTCCGATGTGGTACAGCGCGGAAGATCGTATGGCGTATTGGGACAAGTTTTCCCATCCAGAGATTAAACCCGCGTTTGCTACCGGTCTGGAAAACTGGTGGTACGATGTGAACAAAGCCGGGCGATTGCCGGCCGATCGACGCTGAGGAGTACGGTTTGGCAGCCTATTTTCTACGCAGGTTACTGCTGATCATCCCCACGCTGTGGGCGATCATCACCCTGAACTTCTTTATTGTGCAGATCGCACCCGGCGGTCCGGTGGATCAGGCGCTAGCCAACGTGCAGTTTGGTCACAGCACCGGCATTCCCGGATCAGGCGGTGGCGACAGCGGCGCGCGCGGATCGCTGGTGCGCGACAATCCCGGCGACAGCCAATATCGCGGCGCACGCGGCCTGGATCCGGAAGTGATCGCGGAGATTAAGCATCGCTACGGCTTCGATAAACCGCTGCTACAGCGTTATGGCGAAATGCTGTGGAACTACATCCGTTTTGATTTCGGCGACAGCCTGTTCCGCAGCGCATCGGTGCTGCAGCTAATCAAAGAGAGTTTGCCGGTCTCCGTCAGTTTGGGATTGTGGAGCACCTTAATCATTTATCTGGTGTCGATTCCGTTAGGCATCAAAAAAGCGGTGCGTAACGGCAGCGCTTTCGATATCTGGAGCAGCACCTTTATCATCATTGGCTATTCGATTCCGGCATTCCTGTTCGGCATCATGCTGATTGTGCTGTTTGCCGGCGGCAGCTACTTTGACTGGTTCCCGCTGCGCGGCCTGACGTCACCGCAGTTTGATGCGCTGCCGTGGTACAGCAAAATCACCGATTACCTGTGGCATATCACGTTGCCGGTGCTGGCCACGGTGATTGGCGGTTTTGCCACACTGACCATGCTGACCAAAAACTCCTTCCTCGATGAGATCCGCAAACAATACGTGGTCACCGCGCGCGCCAAAGGGCTGGATGAGAAGCGCGTGCTCTACGGCCACGTGTTCCGCAATGCCATGCTGCTGGTGATCGCCGGTTTTCCTGCCACCTTTATCAGCATGTTTTTCACCAGCTCGGTGTTAATTGAGGTGATGTTCTCGCTCAATGGTTTGGGCCTGCTCGGCTACGACGCCACCATCCAGCGCGACTATCCGGTGATGTTTGGCACGCTTTACATCTTCACGTTAATTGGCCTGCTGATGAACATTCTCAGCGATCTGACCTACACGCTGGTCGATCCGCGCATTGATTTTGAGGGACGCTGATGCGCTTATCTCCTGTTAACCAGCAGCGCTGGCAGCGTTTTCGCCATAACCGTCGCGGATACTGGTCGCTGTGGATTTTCCTGATCATTTTTGTCCTGTCGTTGGGCGCTGAGTTGCTGGCCAACGACAAACCGCTGCTGGTGCATTATCAGCAGCGCTGGTACATGCCGCTGCTGTTCAACTACAGCGAAAGTGATTACGGTGGCGATTTTTCCACGCCCGCTGATTATCAGGATCCGTGGCTGAAGCAGCGCATCGATCAGCAAGGTTGGGCGATTTGGGCACCGATTCGCTTTAGCGACAGCACCATCAACTTCGCCACCGATGTGCCCTTCCCTTCTCCACCTTCGGCGCAAAACTGGCTCGGCACCGATGCTAACGGCGGCGATGTGCTGGCTCGCCTGCTGTATGGCACGCGCATTTCATTACTGTTCGGCATCATGCTGACGCTGTTCTCCAGCGTGATTGGCATCGTGGTCGGCGCGGTGCAAGGCTACTTTGGTGGCCGCATCGACTTGGTCGGCCAGCGGCTGATTGAAGTGTGGTCCGGCATGCCTTCGCTGTTCCTGCTGATTCTGCTCTCCAGCGTGATTCAGCCCGGCTTCTGGTGGCTGCTGCTGGTTACCGTGGTGTTTGGCTGGATGAGCCTGGTGAGCGTGGTGCGCGCCGAATTCCTGCGCGCACGTAACTACGATTACATCCGTGCGGCGCGCGCGCTCGGCGTTAGCGACAGCCGTATTATGCTGCGCCACATGCTGCCGAACGCCATGGTCGCCACGCTGACGTTTTTGCCGTTTATCCTGTGCGGCTCAATCACCACGCTAACTTCGCTGGACTTCCTGGGTTTTGGTTTGCCGGTGGGATCACCCTCGCTTGGCGAGCTACTGCTCCAGGGCAAAAACAATTTACAGGCGCCGTGGCTGGGGCTGGCGGGCTTCTTTGCCC
>NZ_DAMBSA010000117.1:0-11411 GCF_032054795.1 Pantoea sp. CTOTU49201 | reverse complement strand
TCCGTGACTCCGAAGAAAATGCGCCTGAACGTTCGGTGTTCTGGGATGACGAAGGTTCACATCTCGATTTTACCCATCCGCAAGCCGTCGCCTGGTGGCAGGAAAACGTCACCAAACAGCTGCTGGAAAAGGGCATCGATTCCACCTGGAACGATAACAACGAATATGAAGTGTGGGATGGCGAAGCACGCTGCCACGGTTTCGGTACGCCGATTGCCATCAAGCACATTCGCCCGGTGATGCCGCTGCTAATGATGCGCGCCTCTATGGAAGCGCAGCAGCGTTTCGCGCCAGAAAAGCGCCCGTTCCTGATTTCCCGTTCGGGCTGCGCGGGTATGCAGCGCTACGTGCAAACCTGGAGTGGCGATAACCGCACCAACTGGACCACGCTGCGCTACAACATCCGCATGGGATTGGGTATGAGCCTGTCCGGTTTGTACAACGTGGGACATGATGTGGGTGGCTTCTCCGGCGATAAGCCAGATGCAGAACTGTTTGTGCGCTGGGTACAGAACGGCGTGATGCATCCGCGTTTCACTATTCACTCGTGGAATGACGATCACACCGTCAATGAACCCTGGATGTATCCAGCGGCCACGCCTGCAATCCGCGCCGCAATTGAACTGCGTTATCGTCTGCTGCCTTATCTCTATACGCTGCTGTGGCAGGCGCATGCTGACGATGAGCCGATGCTGCGTCCGACTTTCCTCGATCATGAACAGGATGCGCAGACGTTCGCCGAGTGCGATGAGTTTATGCTGGGCCGCGATCTGCTGGTTGCCAGCGTAGTCGAACCCGGTCAGCGCGAACGTCGCTTGTGGCTGCCTGACAACCAAACCGGCTGGTATGATTTCGCCAGCCAGCAATGGTACAGCGGCGGTCAATGGATCACGCTGGCAGCACCGCTGGAAACCCAGCCGATGCTGGTGCGCGCCGGCGCGGGCTTACCGCTCAGCGAGCGCCTGCGTCATGTTGATGCAAAAACTGACGATCGCCGCACTTTGCAGCTGTTCCCGCTCAAAGGCAAAGGCGTCAGCCACGGTGTGCTGTTTGAGGATGATGGCGAAAGCTGGGGTTATCAGCAGGGCAATGCGCTGTGGCTCAACTGGGAAATGCGCAGCGATGCTGAGGCAATCCACCTCAACTTGCAGCGCAAAGGCAGCTTCCAGCCAGCATGGCAAACGCTGAACGTTACGTTGCCACCGGGTGAACAGCGTCAGTTGTTTATTGATGGCGTAGCGGTGGATAAGGCGCTGGCAGAAGCGGTGTTAGCGGATATTGCTGCGGCGTAATCTTTGTTATGGGTCGCCATGAATGGCGGCCCTACATCAATGTTGTATTCGTAGGGTGCACATTAATGCGCACCTGGAATAAAGTCGATAGATCAGTCGATTAACCCTTTCGCCCGCGCCAACAGAAACGCGGTCACCGATGTCGCGTCGGTTATCTTTCCTGCCAGAATCAGTTCAAGAAACGCATCGATTTTAATTTTCTTCGCGGTTAATCCAACCTCTTCTGCATCGAGATTTTGTCCCTGATAGCTCAGGTTGCGCGCCAGATAAATGTGATAGCCCTGCGCGGAATAGCCTTGCGCTAATTTTTGATAACCCACGTGTTCAAGCTGCCCGGCAATCAGACCGGTTTCTTCTAATAACTCGCCAGCGGCAAGATCTTCAGGCGCGGAATCGGGCGCAAGTTCCCAGCTTCCTTGTGGCAGTTCAATGGTGCGTTCACCTAACGGATAGCGGAACTGTTCAACCACGTAAATGTGGTCATCCTCAACGGGCAAAATCACCACAAAATCATTTTTCTCAATCACCGAATAGATGCCTTCGCTGCCATCGGCGCGCTGAATTCTATCCTCTTTCAAGGTTAACCAGCGGTTACGGTAAATCTCAGTTGAAGCAAGCGTATGAATTTCAGGTTTCACTGTTGGCCTCCGTGATTTCAATGAGTGAATAACTATAGCCACGATCGCCGTTAGCTTTTTCTGAATTATCTCGCCATCGCCTGTTTCAGGGCATTCAGAAAGACCGTGACGCGCGTTGGCAGTTGGCGCGCGGTGGGAAATAGCGCCCAGACGCCGAGCAGCTGCGGTTGCGCATCTCGCAAGCCAATCTCAATCAGTTCACCGGCAGCCAATTCCTGCTGCACATCCCACGCAGAGAGCTGAGCGATGCCGCTGCCCGCCACGCATAAGGTACGTACACCTTCCACATTGCTGCCGCTGAAACGGCCTTCAACGCTGACGCTGGAAATATGATCGTCGACCATAAAACTCCATTGCGGCACGCCGGATAAACGCAGGCAGTTATGCTGATGCAAATCGGCCAGCAGTTGTGGGGTGCCGAAGCGCGCTAAGTAGTCTGGAGAGGCACAGAGCACGCGCGGATTATCCGCCAGTCGCTGCGCCACTAAACGCGAATCCCGCAGCGGTGCGATGCGAATGGCGACATCGTAGCCGAGCCCAACAATATCAGTGACGTTATCGCTGAGTTGGAAATCGATCTTCAGTTCGGGATTCTCCGCCATCAGCGCGGGCAGCAGCGGAATAATGGTGCGGCGGCCAAAGCCAGAAGGCGCGGTGATACGCAGCTGGCCGGTGGCGCCTTGTTTATCCGGCGAGAATAGATTACGCGCGCTCTGTTCGGTCTCTGTCAGATTTTTGGCGTAGGGCAAAAATTCTTCACCTTCATCCGTTAACGCGATGGCGCGAGTGGTGCGATGCAGCAGCCGCACGCCGAGATCTTCCTCCAGCGAGGCGAGTCGGCGCGATACCGTCATCGGCGTGGTGTTCAGTCGCCGCGCGGCCTGCGTCAGGCTGCGCGTCTGGGTGACCATCAGGAATACTTCAACATCCTTAGAGTTCATTGTAACGATTTCCGTTATACAGACGTATCATCATCGGCCATTTTTGTCCCTGTGGCGACCGAATATACTGCGCTCTGTAGCTAATCGGCATCCAGAGAGCAATATGAGTGATAAACATCTTTTTCAGAGCGGGACACTGAACCGGCTGGCGCTGAAGAATCGCATCATGGTGGCGCCAATGACGCGCATCTCCGCCAGCGTCGACGGCATACCGGGCGAGCGTATGCAGCACTATTATCAGCGCTTCGTGCGCGGCGGCTTTAGCGCCATCATCACCGAAGGCATCTATATCGATGAAGCCTGGTCACAAACCTATGCGTTTCAGGCCGGGCTGATTAACGCTAAACAGAGCGCCGGCTGGCGCGCAATCACCGATCGGGTGCATCAGCATGGCGGCAAAATCATTGCGCAGTTGATGCATGCCGGGGCGATATCGCAGGGCAACATTTATCGAGCAGACACGCTCGCGCCTTCTTCGATACAGCCTCGCGGAGAACAGCTCGGTTTCTATCACGGTCATGGCGCCTATCCGCTGCCGCGTGAAATGAATGAAGAGCAGATCCAGCAGGTGATCGACAGCTTTGCGCATACGGCGGCGCGGGCAATCGGCGAAGCGGGTTTTGATGGCATCGAAATTCATGGCGCAAATGGCTATCTGCTTGACCAGTTCTTCACCGATTACACCAATCAGCGCAGCGATCGCTGGGGCGGCGATATCGTGACACGTTTATCTCTGACGCTGGCGGTGATCGCTGCGGTGCGCCAGCGCGTAGGGCATGATGTTACGCTGGGAATTCGCCTCTCGCAGGGCAAAGTGAATGATTTCCAGCATAAATGGTGTGAAGGCGAAGCAGGCGCGCGTCAGGTGTTCGCCGCGATCGCTAAGGCTGGCGTGGATTATCTGCACCTGACGGAATATGACGCGCTGCAGCCAGCGTTTGCCGATTCACCGCTGTCGCTGGTGCAAATTGCACGCCAGGCGGCACAGAATTTGCCGATTATCGCTAATGGTTCGTTAAGTGATGCCAGCACGGCGGCGCAGGCGCTGGAGCAGGGCGCGGATTATGTATCGATTGGCAAAAGCGCACTGGCGAATCCCGACTGGCCGATGCGGATTCGTGATGCTGTGGAACTGCGTGCCTTTGATAAAAACCTGTTAGCGCCATCGGCGGATGTGAAAAACTGCGAGTTGATTTAACGTCTGGCTAGGCGCTGATTAAGCGTAATCTACGAAAAACGCGCCAATCTTTTGTAGGGTCGCCATTTATGGCGACCGAAGGTTATTGGGCGAAGGCCCACGTCAATTTGCCGTTGTCGGAGACCAGCTTTTCCAGCTTCTTCTCGTTCACTTTCTTGCGTGCGCCTAGTCGATCCGCGGTCAGCGGGCCGCTATCGCTGTGCGCAATTACCGTGTCTTTCGGCACGCTGGTCATCTTCTCAGCGATGGTTTCAAGCGCTTTGGCGTAACCGCTGCTATTACTGAGGTCAAAGTTCTTCAGCGGAAGCTGCGTTTCCAGCCATTTGCCCCAGTAGAATTCAAGGAACGGCGGCGGATTTTGCTCTTTATCAAAGCCAATATCGCGCACGAAATAGACCAGCGAGCGATATTCATCATTCTGCATATGCTGGCGACCCAGCTCTTTCGGCAGCGCATCCGGTTTAATTTTGCCGGATGGCGTGTCCAGCCACACCAGATGTGCCGCTTCCATTTTTTGCCAGAAGGCGGACATGGTTTTCAAACTGCGGAAGTCATTGGTAATGCGTACCTGCACCGGCGTATTAAGACCGGCGATATCGGCGAAATTACTGAAAGTATGATGACCATCGGTAAGATACAGCACATTATCCGGTGCAATCACCGCCGTTTTCATCGGGCCAGGTTCGCTGCCGACCGGCGCTTTACAACTGAAGCTGCTGGGCTGCGAGAGACGTGATTTACTATCGAATTTATCGACGCCTTTCTGACCCATGCTTTCGCAATAATCATCAAACAGCTTTTTCGGTTCGGCTTCATAACGATGCTGTTTGTAATCCAGCTGACGATAGCCAATCGCGGCCTGCGTCGGATGGAGTTGCGCTAACTGCACTTGCACAATATCACCGGCTTTGATGTCGGCGGGCAGCGCGGCGGATGCCTGTCCGGCTGACCACAACAGCGCCAGTATTGACCACGGTGTTCTCATTCCCTTTCCTCAAATCGCCCATTGCAGATGCGCACAATAGCATTTCTGTCATCTTGTCGCTGTAGCGTGATGGCTCGCGGTTGCCCAGTCGCAACCGCTTATCCAGACATCTGACCACACGGAGCTTTGATTATGGCACTCGCTGCTGTGCAACCGGCAAAACTGCAACACACCGTTATCGATCCCAGCGTGCGCATGCGCGAAAGCCAGATTGGCGCGCATTGTGAAGTGCTGGCCGAAACCTATATCGAATACAGCGAACTGGGCGACTTCTCCTATCTGGGAGAACACTGCTGCGTCGCCGATGCGCAGATTGGACGCTTTACCGCCATTGCCAATCATGTGCGGATTGGCGCGCCCAATCACCCGATGGATCGCGCCTCGCAGCACCGTTTCACCTACTGTCCGGAATACTACGATGGGCAGGCGGAGCGCGATAATGGCTTCTTTGCCGAGCGTCGCGCCGATCGCGTGATTATTGGCAATGATGTGTGGATTGGGCATGGTGTGATCGTACTGCCGGGCGTAACGGTGGGTGACGGCGCGGTACTGGCGGCGGGTGCGGTGGTGACGAAAGATGTACCGCCTTACACCATTGTCGGTGGCGTGCCAGCCAAAGTGATCCGTGCGCGTTTCGCGGCGGATATTGCTGCACAGCTACAGGCGATTGCCTGGTGGAACTGGCCGCTGGAGAAGCTGATGGCGAATCTGGCCGATTTCCAGTCATCCGATCTCCGCACATTCTGCCAGCGACACGGCAGCTAACCGCGCTGTAAACGCCATTTGTCGTCTCAGCTAATCTCAAGTAAACTCAAAATACACTGTTTTTGAGATTGCTTGAGATGAAACTGCGTCGTCCGCCTGCTCAACTTATTGATTCGTTGAGTATCAGTGAGATTAATTCGCTCCTCGCTAGTCATGCCGAGTGGGATGAGCGCTATCTGCATTTCGATGAGTTGTATCGCCGCGTGAGTGATCGCCTGACGCGTGAAAAGGTGTGGAGCGCACTGAAATTCAAGCGCCGCAGTGGCGCACAGCATTTTGTCATCGCCGATCAGACCGTGACCTGTAACCTCACGGCCAAAATCACGGCGGCGATGTCGACGGTCGATCGCATGACATTCGCCCGCAATGGCGAACCGACGGATGAGGACGCGGCTTCTTACCTGATGTCTCAGCTGATCATGGAAGAGGCGATCTCTTCCAGTCAGTTGGAAGGCGCGGCGACAACCTCGCGTGTGGCGATGGAGCTGCTGGCGGTGGGGCGTGAGCCGCGCAACGAAGATGAAAGCATGATCATGGGTAACTGGCGGCTGATGCAGCACATTGCCACGTTAGGTGATGCGCCGTTAACACGCGCCGATATTCTGGAAATTCATCACATCGCCTGCGCTGGCATTAATGATGACAAATATCGGCCCGGCGCCGTGCGTGACAATAACGATGTGTTTGTTGCCGGGCGGGATGGCGAAATCATTCATCAGCCGCCGGATTATCAGCGGCTGAATAGCCTGTTAGACGCGTTATGCGCTGAAGTTGTCTGGCTGGAGCAGCAGGGCACGCATCCGTTGTTGGTCGCCTGCGTAATGCACTTTGCCATCGGCTACATTCATCCCTTCAATGATGGCAATGGACGCACCGCGCGTGGGCTGTTCTACCATCATCTGATTCGTCACGGTTACAGCGCGTTCCGCTATATCTCCATCAGCAAACTGTTGAAAGCCGCAGCGGTAAAGTACGGCATTTCCTATCTGTACAGCGAAACCGATGAGATGGATCTGACCTATTTCGTCCAGTTTCAATGTGAAGTGGTAATGCGTGCGGTTAATGCGTTCACCGAGCAAATCGCCACGCTGCACCAAGAGCGGGAGCGTTTGGTGACGTGGGTGGAAGAGAATATGACCTTAGCCAAAGGTGAGCTGGATATCATGGCAATCGCGCTGAATGCGCCGGGTTCGTTACTCAGTTCTGCCGGGATTAAATCGCGGCTCGGCATCGCGGATAACACCGCGCGTGCGCGCCTGAAAAGCCTCACCGAACAGGGATTGTTGCGTCCACTGAAAGAGGGAAAAGGAACGGTGTATCAGGCGCCTGTTTCACTGCGCAAGCTGCAAGAGTGGCTGAAAAAGCGCGAAAGGTAACAACGTCATCGCAAGCAATCTCAAAATACCCTGTTTTTGCGATTGCTTGCGATGTGGACTAGACCGGCGGATGCATTACCATCGCCGACAGCACCGCTTCCTGTTGCAGCCCGACATGCAGCAAAATCTGCTGACGATAATGCTCATCGGCGTCGCGTGCGTCGTCGCTGAGCAACACACCCACTTCATTGACGTTCTTGCCAGCCACCTGCACCTTGTCACGCGCGGCACTGCGCATCCATTCATACTCGATATCAATGTGGCCGGTATCAATACAGCGAATGCCATGCTGGCTGAGATCGTAAGCCAGCACCGTTGCGGTAGGGCCGAGCGACATCAGCACCATATCGTAATCGCGTGCATGCGCCAGGACGGCGCTGTAGAGATCGTTGTAGACCGAGAAGGCGTTGCGATTGAGTGTGGTGATGCGTTTAATCTCCCGCGCGCCATCAAGCAGATCGTTACCGATGCCGAGACGCGTGCCGCTGCCTTCAACAATTAATATCTTTTTGTCGCTGAACAGTTGCCGGAACTTATTAAACACGCGAGCAGCCTGTTGCTTATCCTTATAGTCATGATAGGGACGCGTAACGGAGGTGTTACCGTAGCGATAATCTTTCTTTAATAACGCTTCATAATGGCGGAAATAAAACGCTTTATGAAAAAACCAGAATAAGGCCGAACCAAAACGCATATTCGAGGTGCCGCGAAAAGCATCCGGCATACACAATAAGCAGGGATTCTTCGGCTGGCTTGCGCGACGTAATATCTCTTTAAGACGAATAGAGAGACGTTCATCGAAAGATTGAAAACCGATATTTTTGAACAAGGTCATTTCCAGTTCGCCATCGCCATAGCGGCTTAAGGAGAGCTTGTCGTTGTTGAGCAGCAGGTCAATGGTTTGCTCAGGCGACATCACCTGATATTGCCGGGCACGCGCATTGGCAACCGGAAACTTAAAAGCAGCGTGTGTGAGTTTAAAAGGAAAACGTAATTTACGATAAAAGAAATCTGCGCTAATCATCATAACCTTCTTTTTAATAGCGGGCTTGCCGCAGAGCAGTTATGTGATTTATATCACGCTCAATTGGGGATAGCAGGCTGAGGAAACTCTCAAAAAGGTATTGGGTCGTAATAGTTAATCAATTTAAAAAAGCTTAAATATGAAAATCGGAAATGAAAGTGTAATAAAGATGCGCTTATTCGCACCGCTGCGATAATCGTTGCCAGGAATAATCGCAGCGGTACTTTTATGATCTATTAAGTTATTTCAATTAATGTCTAACTGTGAAAGCGATTTTCCGGCTTTACTAAGCCTAAACGATCGCGCAGCGTGCCCGGTTGATAGTCGCTGCGGAAGACGCCCGCGTCCTGCAGGCGCGGTACAACCTGTTCGAGGAAGCGATCTTCGTTCTCATCAATGTAGGTGGGCAAAATGACAAAACCGTCGCAGGCCTGATGCTGATACCAGTCAATCATCTGCTGCGCAATGCTATCCGCTGTGCCGGTCGGCGCCGGGAAGGACAAGCTTTCCGCGTAGCGTTTCGCCATCTCACCCAGCGTTAGGTTCTGCTCAATGGCGCTGGCAATTACATACTGGAAACGGCCTTTGCTGCCGGTGATCTTTTCACGCAGATCCGGCACCGGACCGTCAATCGGGTACTGCGACAAATCGATATTCATGCTGGCCGAGACAAAGCTCAGGCCCGATTCCACGGTGATCAATGATTTCAGGTATGCCGCACGCTCCTCGGCATCGCGCTGCGTGCTGCCGACAATCGGCACCATGCCAGGCAGAATACGCAGTTGATCGGGCTGACGCTGATACTGTTGCGCACGCTGTTTAAGAGTTTGGTAGAACTGCTGCGCGCGTTCCCGATTAGGCTGCACCACAAACAGCACTTCCGCCTGTTGCGCCGCCAGATCGATAAAGGCCTCTGAGACGCCAGCCTGAATCACCACCGGATGACCTTGCGGCGGGCGCGGCAGGTTAAGCGGGCCCTGCACGTCGAAAGATTCACCCTGATGATCAAGTCGATGGAAGCGCGATGCATCGGCAAAAAGCGCCTGGGCTTTATCCAGAATCAGCGCGTCCTCTTCAAAGCTGTCCCACAGCGCTTTCATGACATCGATAAATTCGGCCGCGCGGCGATAGCGATCCTCATGGCTGAAATGCTCGCTGCGGCCAAAGTTGCGCGCCTCGGCATGACTCAGCGAGGTGACCACATTCCACGCTGCGCGCCCGCCGCTGATGTGGTCGATATTCGCCAGTTGACGCGCGGTGGTATACGGCACCGAATAGGAGGAGGAAACCGTGCCGCCGAGTCCGATGTGGTCAGTCACCGCCGCCAGTGCGGCTAATAATGTTAAGGGTTCAGACCAACCAACCTGACGATGTTGCACGGTGTGCGCCAGATGCCCGCCATAAACGTCATCAATAGCCAGCTTGTCCGCGACAAAAATCATGTCCAGCTTCGCGGCTTCGGCGCGCTGGGCAATTTTACGATACAGCGGCCAGTTACTGCCGCCGGTCGCGGCCGAATCGGGATGACGCCAGCCGCCCTGATGAATGCCGGAGTCGAGGTAAAGCGCCAGGTTCATCATGGTTTGGCGGCCCCGTTTGCGTTAAAGAAGGAGGCATCCACCAGTTTGTCGGCTTTTAAGCCGGGTTTGATCAGGCCGCCGCGGGTGAAGGTATCAATCGCCAATTGCTGGCGTTTTTCCACCAAGGCGTAATCTTCTACCGGCGCGTTGTTTTCACGCTGTACTTTGCTCAGCGCCACCGCATCCGGCAGACGCAGCAGTTTGGCGATCTCGCTGGCGTACGCTTGTGGATGCGCCACGCCCCACGCGCGGGCGCGGATCAGGCGCTGACGGAAGTCTGCGAGCTGCTCTCGCTTGCTGGCGATGGCGCTATCGGTCGCCACCAGATAATTTGAAACTGGAGAGTTTTTGCCGTCGATGGCGATACGATCGCCGGATTGCGCCACCGCAAACGACACATAGGGTTCCCAGGTTGCCACCGCATCCACCGCGCCATTATCCAGCGCCAGCGTCGCTTCCGACGGCGTAGTAAAGACAAAACTGACGCTGTCGTCTGGCAAACCCGCTTCGTGCAGCGCATTCAGCACCATATTTTGTCCGGACGATCCTTTTACCGTCGCCACTTTTTTACCTTTTAAGTCGGCGATGCTGTGTAGGGCGCTGTTGTTTTTCACCACGATGGCATTGCCGAGATATTGCGATGCCTGAATGGCGCGGATCTGCGCGCCCGCCGCCACGGCAAATGACAGCGGACCATCGCCGACCAATCCGGCATCCAGATGCTGAGAATTGAGCGACTCCAGCAGCGGCGCAGCGTTGGGGAACTCATACCATTTGATTTCATATGGCACATTGTTGAGCTCGCCGGCGGCGGACATCACTGCGCGAGCATTACCTTTTTGATCGCCAACGATCAGTTGGTTGCTGGCAGCGTGTGAAGTAACCGTAAGGAGCAACAATGAGCTGGCTAATAAAGTGATTTTCATAACGTTTCCCGGGTAAAAAGAAAACAGCGTAAGTTTTCAACTACAGCGGGCGTAGTAATAAATCTGCACAAGGTTATGTCTCAGGCGCAAAAGCCACCAAATCGCGCACTCTCGCCGTTTTCCGTTATCAAAAAATGCGAATTTTCCTGACTAATGATTAATTCTCTCAAAGAAAATGAAACGTGATTTCAGTCACACATTGAACGAGGCGGTAGCTGGCAGCCATTAGCCAAACTACATTCATTAGCGGAGCTAACGACACACCTCGCAACGGGTTTTTACTAAACGGTAACGTACGTTAAAATTCTGTTGATTTTATGTGGGGTTATTTTTGAGGTTTTTCGATGAAAATGGTTGAGGGATTAGCATGGTTAACAAACTAACCAGTATCGTGCTCGCGATTCTGGCGATTACCTTGCTGTACATGGGCGGCAAGCTGTTAATGCTGGGCGGCAGCGCCTTCTATGCGCTGATGGCGGTAGGCTTACTCATTACCGCAATTTTACTGTTCCGTAACCAGCGCAGCGCGCTGGCACTGTATGCGGTGCTGATGTGGATTACGCTCGCCTGGATTATCTGGGAAGTGGGCTTTGATAAATGGCAGTGGATCCCACGCGGTGACCTGTTCGGTGTGATCGGCCTTTGGCTGGCGATGCCGTGGGTGGTGAAACCGCTGTATCGCGGCG